>NZ_LATC01000138.1:0-9635 GCF_001414075.1 Mycobacterium sp. UM_11
GATGTGTATAAGAGACAGGCTGGTCACCTGCGCCCTTGTCTTCACGGCCCTGGCGTTCTCCAAGTCCGGCAAGAAGCTCAGCCACTACATCCTCGCCGCGGCGTTGGTCGCCGCGTTCGCACACCTACTCGAGGACGGGTTGATCTTCTGCGCGCTGACCAAGCCCGCCGACGGGCTGCTCGGCCGGGTGCCGGCCGCCTTCTGGATCTACGCACCGGCGGCCATGGCAACCGTCAAATGGTGCGCGCTCGTCTTGGCCGTGACGGCGATACCGGCGGCCGTCTTCGCGATAGTCCGGGTGATCCTGTCGCATCTGCGCATGCGCAGGTACCGCCGGCGACACCACGGCAAGAACTGGTGGGACGACACGTTGTCGCCGCCGGCGCTGGACCCGGAGCCGGGTGACGTCGAGGCGGCCTGGCGCCAGGCCTATTACGTCCCCGACGCCGAAGACCTGGCCCGCAAACACGACGGCAGCCCGGTGCCGACGCCGACGGCACTGTGCCTGTCCGGCGGCGGAATGCGCTCCGCGTGCGTGGCCATGGGCGCGATGCAGAAGCTGGCCGGCCCCCGCGATGACGTCGTGGACGCGTGGCGCTGCGCGCCGGCGCTGGACGACTTCGACTATGTGATCTCGGTGTCCGGTGGTGGCTTCAGCGCCGGCGCGCGGGTGCTCGGCGTTCAAAGCGACGCTTCCGAGGGCAGGGCGGGTGGCGCGATCGCGCAGCTGTCCAAGCGATTCAGCCCTGGCTCAGTCGAGTTCGACTCCCTGCGCCGCCGTTGCGACTACATCGCCGACTCGCCGCTGGCGCTCCTGCGGGCACTCGCCGAGGTACTCAAGAACCTGTTGGCATCGCTGCTCATCGTGGCTTCGTCCGCGGTCGTGCTCGGATGGCTGCTGGGCATCTTCGTCAAGTACTTCCCGTTCCGGGCCGTCGTGCCCCGCAGGGGTGGGGTCGCGCCGCATGGCGCCGGTTTGCACCAGCAGCTCGATCTCGAAGCGCTTCAGGCCCGCCCGGTGGCGGCGTTGGCGGCGATCGCGATTCCCGTTGCGGCGGTGATCATCTGCATCATCGGCGATCTGGCCTGCGAATGGGCGTCGGCGTCGAAATGGAGCACCGTGGGGCAGGCCGCGTTCGGCTGGCTGGGCCGACGGGCCGCGTTGTTGGCGTTGCTGGTATTCGGCCTCAGCGTCGCCGGCCCGGCACTGATGTGGCTGTGCCTGCAGCGTCCGGACAAGGGACCGGTGGGGGCGATCGGCGGCCTCGCGGCCGTGGTGGTCTTGCAATATTGGACGACGCTGGTCTCGATGACCTCGAAGAAGGACAGCCTGGTAAGTCCCTCCCGGTGGCTCAGATTCGTGCCGTCGGGAGTGCTGCGCATCGCCCTGGTGGTGTTCACGTTGGGCGTGCTGCTGGTCGCGTGGCTGCTGCTGCTCGGCGTTGTCGCCGGCTACGTCTTCAACATGGAGATCGATCAGGAGATCCTGCACCCGGAGCGCAACCGCCAGCCGTTGACTTCCGACGTCCAATGGTTGTACCTGGGTGGCATCGGGCTGTTGGCGTTGCTGCTGAGCAGCTTTGACGTGACCTCGCTGAGCCTGCATCCGTTCTACCGGCAACGGCTGGCGCACACGTTCGCCGTCCGCCGCCTCGGCGGCAGGGCCGTGGAATACAAGCGCAGCGAGGCCACGTGGCTCGACGAATACGGCAAGACGCAAACCGGCGGACCGAAATTCGTCTTCGCCGCGGCCGCCGCCATCTCCGACGGTGACATCCGCCCGGCGCCCGGGCTGAACGCCGTGTCGTACGTCATGACCGCGGATTACGTTGGGGGACCGGCACTTGGCTGGCTGAAGACCGCCGAACTGCGCCAGGCGTCGCCGCCGCGCATCGAACGCGACCTCACCGTGGAGGCGGCGATGGCGGTGAGCGGAGCGGCGTTCGCCTCGGCGATGGGCAGGCAGAGCAAGGGCGTCCAGTCGCTGCTGGCGCTTTCCGGTGCCCGCCTGGGAACGTGGCTTCCCAACCCGCTGTTCGTGCGGAACGCTCAGCGCAAGGCCGCCGATCCGTCGTTTCCCAAGGCGCTGCCCTCCATGCGGGGGGCCGGGTACTTCTATCGAGAACTCCTGGGAATCAACAAGTTCGACGCCAGGCTTGTTCAGGTCACCGACGGTGGGCACTACGAAAACCTCGGTCTGGTCGAAGCCTTGCGCCGGCGGTGCCGGCTGATCTACTGCATCGACAGCAGTGGCGACGCCCCTCCGCTGCTGTCCGGCCTGGCCGACGCGATCAGGCTCGCCAGGTTCGAACTCGGCGTCGAGATCACCATGGACAGTGGCGGACCGTTCGGTGTCGAGAATCTCGCGCCGGGGTCCGGCGAGCAGTTCGGCGACAGTCACGCGTTCTGCAGCCTCAACGGCCGCATCAGCAAGTGCGCCGTGGCCAGGGGCAGGATCACGTATCCCGATGCGGCCGGGATCAAGACTGCGGAAGCCAGGACCGGATGGCTGATCATCGCCAAAGCCGTGTTGTGGCAGGGGCTCCCCGATTGGGTGTTGACCTACGCCGCGGAGAAGGGCGGCGCGGAGTTCCCCCACGACAACACGTCGGACCAATGGTTTTCCGAAGGGCAGTTCGCCGCCTACACGGAGGTCGGTCGCAGCATTGCGATGTGCGCCATGACGGTTCCGTGCGATGACGGCGTCACGACGGCCGACGGCGACGCGCTCGTGCTCCCGGTGCAAGACCTTGCCCCCATCGAGGTGCGCGTGCCGGCGGGGGCCTCGTCTTGACGGCCGAGGCGCGAGCGTTTGAAAGACATGACTAGATGGAAGGAATCACTCCGATGAGCACTCGTCCGAAAAAGCTGGTGTGTGCCGCCCTTTTCGGCGCGGCACTGACGCTGATGGCCGGCCCGTTGCAACATCCGGCCGTCGCCCGCGCCGACGTCAACCAAGAGTTCTATAGCTTCTGCATCAAGGACCTCGGCCAGGGCAACGACTACTGTTGCGCGCACGCCGGCGGCGCCGTAAAGGCCGGGGGGTGTGTCGACCCGGCAACGGGGAAGGCCGTATTGGCCGCAGCCTGGGTCAGGGTTGACGCGCCACGATCACGGGGACCTTGGCCTTGTTGACCACCGTCGCCCCGACGGAGCCCAGCAGCATTCCCGGGAACCCGCCGCGGCCGTGTCTGCCCACCACCATCAGTTGCGCCCGCTCCGCCGCCTCGAGGAGCCAGCGTGCCGGCTCACCGATTTCGATCCTGCGGCGGACCGCCACGTGGGGATAGCGTTCGTGCCAACCCGCCAGGCGTTCGGCGAGCGTTTCCTCCTCCTCGGACAGCCGGGCGTCCCACTTGGCGTCTTGGTACGCCCCTTTGAGGGCATAGACGCGAGGGTCGGCCCAGGCGTGGAACGCCATCAGGCCGACACCTCGCCGGGAGGCCTCCGCGAACGCGATCGCGGTGGCCGCCTCCGATGCCGTTGAGCCGTCGATGCCCACCAGCACCGGTGCCCGCGTGATGCTGCCGACGAGCGCGTCCTCGTCGTGGATCACGGCGACGGGGCAATGCGCGTGGTACACCAATCCCGAACTCACCGAGCCGAGGACGCTGCGGACCAGGAAGCCGCCGTGCCCCCGATAGCCCACCACGACCATCGCCACCGCCTTGGAGAGGGCGACGAGCGTGGGGATGGTGGCCGAATACAGGACCTGGCTATCGATTTGCGGAGGTCCAGCCTCCGATTCTCGGGCGGCCCTGACCGCCGCCGCGATGCATTCGCGTGCCCGCGTCTCCTGCCAATCGCTGAAGCCGGCGAGAGCGGTGACCTGAAACCACTCGGGTGAGGGGGCGTCGACGACGTGGACCAGGGCCAGCGGCGCATCCCGCAGCACGGCCGTGCGGGCCGCCCACCGGACGGCGCGCAGCGCTGCTGCCGAGCCGTCGACGCCAACCAAGATCGCGTCAGGTGGTGGCTGCCACATCTCGGCTCGTTTCTGATCGGCTATGTACCCAACGGCAGGATCATCCAGGGCCGCCGCGATTGTCAGGGCCGAAGTGATGCAAGCGGAAGGACCAAAGGCACCGAAGCGACGCCGGCGAATGCCGTTGCGACGCAAGCGGCCCGAAGTGTGTGCAGGTGAGAGGCACTGAGCCCGTCGAAACATCGGTCCCACTTCGACGTTCGGGGTATAAATGCATTAACCCGTGACTGCGCGACTGAATCGAGGAGAAGTGTTCAAAAAGCTGCTTCTTGCCATGACATTTGTCATCGCGTTGTTCGCTCCCGCCGCGGTGCCGGCCGCCCACGCCGACCCGATCGGCTTCCCGCCGGATTGGCCGTACTACGAAATGCAAACCGAGCAGACCATGTGCAACGCGATGGCGCAGGGATGGTCGCGCGCCCAGATCGTCGGCGCGATGCAACAAGCCAACAACCAGGCGGTCACGGGGTTGACTCCCGTTCAGGCCGCCAAGCGCGCCAACATGTGGGTCGACCTGGGCCGGATCAAGTACTGCCCCGGTGCGGTCGCCAGTTAGCTGTTGGCCCAGCGGTTGAATGCGGGCTCCATGTCGGGGCAGAACGCCCCGGCGGCGGCGCCCATGATGTGGCCCGCCTGTACGGACTCATAGCCGTTGCTTGCCACATATCCGTAGATGCTGTCGAAGTCGGTGCCGCCGCGCGCCTGTTGGCAGACGTTGTTGCCGATGTCGATCATTCGCCCCGGATTGTCGTAGGGCACCTGCAGCACGTTGAGCGTGTGCAGGTAGGCGCCGATCGAGATGGGGTTGGGGTCGGCGTGGACCGTGGGCGCCAGCGATACCGGCGCGGTCAGCACCAGCGCCGAACTCAACAAAGCCCTCAAGCTCACGGGTGGCTCCCCTCCGTAGGATTTGGTGTTGCTGCGCGAAAACCTTGCCGCCGTGAA
Source organism: Mycobacterium sp. UM_11 (assembly GCF_001414075.1). Lineage (NCBI taxonomy): Bacteria > Bacillati > Actinomycetota > Actinomycetes > Mycobacteriales > Mycobacteriaceae > Mycobacterium > Mycobacterium sp. UM_11. The sequence goes on from NZ_LATC01000138.1 coordinate 4,931, forward strand.
CGATTCACGACGAAAGCCAGATCACCCGGGAGCCGTCAGCAGAGCGCGGCGGAAAACCACCCGCCGGCCACCAGCGCGATGACGAGCGCCGCGGTGGTGTGCCCCGTCGTCGCGGCGACGACGATGCCGGTGACCGCGGCGATGAACGCCATGACCACGACCAGGGCGAGCAGAATCCGATGTGAACGCACCGCGCCCGTCGCGCGCGGTGCAACCACTACATACTTGCCCGACCCGTGGGGTGCGGCCATGGAAACTCCCATCGCGTTGTGACCTCGGATACAAAGAAAGCACAAATGTGCTGTGCATCACAACCAGACGGTACGAAGTGGTTCGCCTTCTAGCCGTTAGTCAACCGTCCGTGTCGGGCGCCCACCGCGGTCGGCGCACCTCCGGCCGGCGGGCCGACCGCGCTGCGGCCAACGCCTCGGTGCGCTCGCCGTTGATGGTGGTCGGCGGGGGAGGCTGGCCCTTGCGCAGCGTCGCGATCAGTTCCCGGTAAGGGCCGATGAGGTAGACGGTGTCGCCGGCTTTCAGGCGCGCATCCCGGCGCGGGCGCAATCGGACCGGCCCTTCCGGCCGCGTGATAGCGATGACGCGGGTCTGGGTGGACAGATCGACCATCCGCAGCCCGTCGAGTTCGCTGCCCGCCGCCACCAGCATTCCGCCGACCATGAAGGAGCGCTGGCCGACCCAGAATGTGCCGAGCACCTGCAAGCCCATCGCCGCACCGATAAACCACGGCGCCGCCAAGTCGACGATCGACCGCACGTTCTCGAAACCGAACCGCCGATGCACCGCGGTGCCCAGCGCACGGCCCTGAATGCGCATGACGATCGGCACCCTTGTGTCGGATCCCAGCATTTCGAGCAGCACGATCCCCGTCTCGATGTTTTCCATGTCGTCCTGGGTCACCAGCGCGACGCCGCGGGCGCGATCGACGCGCGCCGACTCCAGCGTCTGGCGCATGGTCGGGTCCCCGAAAATCACCGGCACATCGAGATCGGCCACGGTCGGCAGGAAGCGGTTGCTTTCATCCGGCTCGATGACCACGACGTCGTATCCGGCCGCCGCCAGATCACTGACGACCCGGACGCCGATGGAACCCAGGCCGACGACGACGACGTGGCCGTGCATGTGGCGCGCGCGGCGCAGTCCGGCCGTTTGGACGAAGCGTCGCGACAGCAGCAGGTCGGCAAGGAATGCGACGAGGATCGCGGTGACACTCGCGCCGCCGAACATCAACAAGACGCCGAACAGCCGCAGGGATGTGGATTGCTGGGCGAAGCTGAAGTCGCCATAGCCGACGGTCGTGATCGTTTCGGAGGCGAAGTACAAGGCGTCGACCCACGACATCCGGGGGTTGTGATAGGCGAAACGCACCACGGCCGTCGACCCGAGAGTGAGAAACAGCGCGAACGCCAACGAGGGGAACAGCATTGGGTTCACCTCGTCGCGGATGGCGCGCGCCGCGTCGATGACCCGCCGCACGCGGGAATTTCGAGCGCGCGTCGCGGTCGGGGGAGGCAAGGTGATGCCACGGGCTTCCAATTCGTCCTTTACGCCGATCATCGACGTCCAGTCGCCGGCGTATACCCGCAGATCGCGCCCGGGGCATGGCACCACCTCGCCGGGAGCGGGCGAATTCTTGCCGTGGACAACCGCCACCGGTGCCAGGTCGGAGTGGATCTCCCGGAGCGTCGCGTTGTGTGGCGCCTCGGATCCCCAGACGACGAATTCAATACCGGCCGTGTTGAATTGGTGGGCGTTGCGCGACAGGACGGCCTCGACGATCGAGGGTGCCGCGAGGTCGGCGACGTCCAAGATCGCGCCGGGGCCGTTGACGGTAACGACGGCTTCGCGCAGTACATCGTTGGCCAGCCTGGCCACAACGCGGACGTTGGGGCTGAATTCCCGTGCCAGCAAGGCAATTTCGAGATTGACCGCATCATTTGGACCCGCGCACACGACGGCACGTGCGCGCTGCACCCCGGCGCCCAGGAGATCGGCGGCGGTGTTGATCCTGATGATTCGCGCGCCCGCGCCCCTCAGCTCTTCGGCGATCGTCTTCGACAACGCATCGTCACCGCTGACGATGATCTCGCGGTGAAACTGAAAGAGCTCGCCCATCGCGCGGGCTGCGTTCGACTCTTACGGGCGTCGATCGCCACGGCTGGTCGCCGGATGATCGCCGGTTTCGTTGCCTGCCATGACTACTCCTACTTCTGCTGCAACTGCGCGGTCCATATGACTATCGGCCAACAGGCAGGGAAGTGCCACCGGAACCCGTCCGCGGTGCAACCGGAACCCCTGTCTTTCTGTGACGCAACAGGTTCGACTCGCGGTGGTGACGCGGGCGAAATAGTGCGGGGGTAGAAAGCGCTCGCACGCCACTGCCGACAATCAAGCTGAGGAGCGTTGCGTGTCCGAGAAGACGCCCGACGATATTTTCAAGCTAGCCAGGGACGAGAACATTGAGTACGTCGACGTCCGCTTCTGCGACTTGCCGGGCACCATGCAGCACTTCACGATTCCGATCTACGCCTTCGACGAAGGCGTGTTCGAGGAAGGCCTGGCGTTCGACGGCTCCTCGATCCGAGGTTTTCAATCGATCCACGAGTCCGACATGGTGCTGCTGCCCGATCCGGAGACCGCGACGATCGACCCGTTCCGGGCCCGCAAGACGCTGAACGTGAACTTCTTCGTGCACGACCCGTTCACCCTCGAGGTGTACTCGCGCGACCCGCGCAACATCGCCCGCAAGGCCGAGAACTATCTGATCAGTTCCGGCATCGCGGACACCGCATACTTCGGGCCGGAGGCCGAGTTCTACATCTTCGACTCGGTCAGCTTCGACTCGAGCACCAACGAATCGTTCTACAAGGTGGACGCGGCGTCCGGGTGGTGGAACACCGGAGAGGACGCCGAGGCGGATGGAAGCCCCAATCTCGGCTACAAGGTCCGCCCCAAAGGGGGGTATTTCCCGGTGGCACCCACCGACCACTACGTCGATTTGCGCGACGAAATCCTCACCAACCTGACCAACGCCGGTTACTCGCTGGAGAAGGGCCACCATGAAGTCGGCAGCGGCGGCCAGGCCGAGATCAACTACAAGTTCAACACGTTGCTGCACGCGGCCGACGACCACCAGATGTACAAGTACATCGTCAAGCAGACCGCGTGGCAGGCCGGCAAGACCGTCACCTTCATGCCCAAGCCGTTGTTCGGCGACAACGGTTCCGGAATGCACTGCCACCAGTCGCTGTGGAAGGACGGCGTGCCGTTGATGTACGACGCGACGGGATACGCCGGTCTGTCCGACACCGCGCGCCACTACATCGGCGGCTTGCTCTACCACGCGCCGTCGTTGCTGGCCTTCACGAACCCGACCGTGAACTCCTACAAGCGTCTGGTTCCCGGTTTCGAGGCGCCGATCAATCTTGTCTACAGCCAACGCAATCGGTCGGCGTGCGTGCGCATCCCGATCACCGGTAACAACCCGAAGACCAAGCGGCTGGAATTCCGCTGCCCCGACTCGTCGGGCAACCCATATCTGTCCTTCGCCGCCCAGTTGATGGCGGGGTTGGACGGGATCAAGCACAAGATCGAGCCGCCCCCGCCGGTCGACAAGGACCTCTACGAACTGCCGCCGGAGGAGGCCGCGGAGATCCCCCAGGCGCCCACGCAGCTGTCCGCGGTGATCGACCGTCTGGAGGAAGACAGCGAATACCTGACCGAGGGCGGGGTCTTCACGCCCGACGTCATCGCGACGTGGATCAACTACAAGCGCACCTACGAGATCGCGCCGTTCAACCTCCGGCCGACCCCGTACGAATTCGCCCTCTACTACGACGTATGACGTAATTCGCTTTTCGGCGCAGTTAGCCGAGCCGACGTCCCGGGTACCCGTCCCGCCATGGGGTGGGTGGAATCACACGCGGTCGCGATCTTCTCGGCGCTGCTGTCTGCCTTCTGGGCGGCCGTGGGGATCGTCGTCCGGCAGCGCGCCACGCAGGAGGTTCCGGCCGACGAGGGCATGTCCGGGGCGATGGTGACCACCCTGGCTCGACGGCCGTTGTGGTGGGCGGGCACGGTCGCCGCCGTCGCCGGCTACGCGTTTCAGGCCGTGGCCCTCGCCCATGGATCCCTCCTGCTGATCCAGCCGCTCCTGGTTTCCTCGCTGCTGTTCGCCTTGCCGTTGAGCGCCGGACTTTGTCACCAGCGCGTCAGCGCGGCCCAGTGGGGCTGGGCGACGCTGTTGACGGGCGCGCTGGCGGTTTTCGTGCTCGTCGGTGAGCCCCGTGAGGGCCATAACCGTCCCCCGGTCCCGGCGTGGACCGTGGCGCTGTTGGTGACGGTGCCGTTGCTGATCGTCTGCGTCACGGCGGCCCGCCGCGCCGCGGGCCGCGTCCGCGCCATGCTGCTGGGGGTCGGGGTGGCGATCCTGCTCGGCATGATCGCCGTCTTGACGAAGATCTGTACGCACCGCTTCGGCGTCGGCGGTTGGCACGCGCTGCTGACGGTCCCGGCCCCATACCTGCTCGTCGGTCTCGCCGTCGCGGTGACGCTGGTGCAGAACTCGGCGTTTCACGCCGGAGCCCTGCAGGCCTCGGTGCCGATCATGCTGGTGGGGGAACCCGTGGTGGCGGTCCTGCTGGGCGTCGCGGTGCTTGGTGAGCACCTGGCGGCTGTCTCTTATACACAT
>NZ_LATC01000139.1:0-9633 GCF_001414075.1 Mycobacterium sp. UM_11
TCCTTGCGCAGCGAGCCCATGCCCGCGTCGATCTCGGTGGCGACCTCGAGCAACCGTCGGGCCCAGTCGGCGACGATCAGGCCCGCCGGGGTCAGCTGCGAGCCGCGCGTGGTCCGCACCGCCAGCGTGACGCCGATCTGGGCCTCCATCGACGCGAGGCGCCGCGAGATGGCCTGCTGGGTCAGCCCGAGTTCGCGCGCGGCGCGGCCCAGGCTGCCGGTCTCGGCGATCGCCAGGAACACCTCGAACGAGGCGAGCTCGGGCATCCGAGGGCTGAGCGGCATGATCACTCACAATCATTTCGTGTGACACAACGATAGCTTGTGACTCCACAACGACCGTGCCTCTACTCGCCCGTGGCCCCGACAAGAACCATGGAGGCATGGCCTATGTGATCGCCGAACCCTGCGTCGACATCAAGGACAAGGCGTGCATCGAGGAATGCCCCGTCGACTGCATCTACGAGGGGGCGCGGATGCTCTACATCCACCCCGACGAGTGCGTCGACTGCGGGGCCTGTGAGCCGGTGTGCCCGGTCGAGTCCATCTACTACGAAGACGACCTGCCGGCCGAATACGGCGAGTACACGCAGATCAACGCCGACTTCTTCGCCGAACTCGGCTCGCCCGGCGGCGCGGCGAAGGTCGGGCTGACCGAAAACGACCCCGCCGCGGTCAAGGGCCTGGAGAGCCGGGCCGAGGCCACGTAACCACCTGCCGCAGGGGCTTTTCGTAAGGTGAGCTCATGCGGACAGCTCGAATCATCCACGTCATCCGGCAGCTAGGGTCGCTCGTGGTCACCGCGGTGACCGCGGTGTCCACGCTCAACGCCTACCGGCCGTTGGCGCGCAGTGGCTACCTGTCGCTGTTCTCGTGGTTTTTCGGCCTGGTCGTCACCGAGTTGCCGCTGCAGACCCTGGTCAGCCAGCTCGGCGGGCTGGCGTTGACGGCCCGACGGCTCACCCCGGCGGTGCGGACGCTGGCCTGGCTGACCGCCGCCGCATCGGCGGCGGGCTTGCTGAACTTCAGCCGGGCAGGCCATCAAGCCAACGTGCCGCTCACCCAGGCGCTCGACGCCGGGCTGGGCTCGGACCGGCGCACCGACTCGGCCGACCTGTGGCGCCGGCCCAAGGGCGCGGGCATCGCCAAGGCGCCGGGCCTGCTGCGCATGTTGCGGATTTACCGCGACTACGCCCACGACTCCGACATCAGCTACGGCGAATACGGCGGCGCCAACCATCTCGACATCTGGCGACGGCCCGACCTGGACCCGAACGGCAAGGCGCCCGTGCTCTTCCAAATCCCGGGCGGCGCCTGGACGACGGGAAACAAACGCGGACAAGCCCATCCGCTGATGAGCCACCTTGCCGAACTCGGCTGGATTTGCGTGGCGATCAACTACCGGCACAGCCCGCGTAACACCTGGCCGGCCCACATCGTCGACGTCAAGCGCGCCCTGGTGTGGGTGAAGCAGCACATCGCCGAGTACGGCGGCGATCCCGAATTCATCGCGATCACCGGCGGTTCGGCCGGCGGCCACCTGTCGTCGCTGGCCGCGCTCACCCCCAACGACCCCCAGTTCCAGCCCGGATTCGAGGACGCCGACACCCGGGTGCAGGCGGCCGTGCCGTTCTACGGGATCTACGACTTCACCCGGCTCGACGACTCGATGCACGCGATGATGCCCGGGTTGCTGATCAAGTCGATCATCAAGCAGCGGCCCTCGACGCACCACGACACGTTCGCCGCCGCGTCGCCGACCCATCGGGTAAACCCCGACGCCCCACCGTTTTTCGTGCTGCACGGCAAGAACGACTCGTTGGCCTTTGTCGAGCAGGCCCGCGACTTCACCGCCAAGCTGCGCGACGTGAGCAACCAACCCGTCGTGTACGCCGAATTGCCTTACACCCAGCACGCTTTCGACATCTTCGGCTCGGCCCGCGCGGTGCACGCCGCGGTCGCCGTCGAACAATTCCTCGCCGAGGTCTACGCGAGCACCCGGGCCACCGCGCCCGCGACCATGGCCTCCGGATCCGCCTGAATCCCGACCGCCTGTAGTTCGCCGCCGATCGCGAGCGACGCGACGCCGTGCACCAGCGACCATAGCGGCGCGGCGAGCTCGCGCGGGTCCCGACCGCCCGAGACGCCCAAGACGCCCGCCCGCTGGCAGTCGGCGATCGCGTCGAGCAGATCCCCGAACGCCTGCTCGCCGGCGACGGCCAGGCCGGGATGGTCGGCCTTGGACAGCTCGGCGCCGAACATCACCCGGTAGTGGTCGGGGTGGGCGACGGCCCAGCGCACGTACGCGCGGCCGAGTTGGACCACCCGATCCTTGGGGTCCGGCGCGGAGGCGGCCGCGGCCAATTCGGCGTGCAGCTCGCCGAAACCCTGTTCGGCCACGGTCGCGAGCAGCGCCGCCTTGTCGGCGAAGTGCCGGTACGGGGCGGCGGCGCTGACCCCGGCCCGGCGGGCCGCCTCGGTCAGCGTGAAGCCCTTGGGCCCCTTTTCGGCGACCAACGACAGTGCGGCGCTGGTCAGGGCGCGTTTCAGGTCGCCGTGGTGATAGCTGTCCCGACGCACCGCCCCAGTCGGCGATTTTCGCTCGCGTGCCATGTTGACGAGATTAACATTGGGGACTATGTTAAAGCCATTCACATCCGAAGGAAGGGGACGAAATGGACCCGCAATTGACCCCCCGCGCCGGCGACCGCGACCGGGAGCGGGCGGCAACCCGCCTGGGCCAGGCGCTCGCGCAGGGCTACCTGGAACTCGACGAATACGACCGACGCGTGCGGGCGGTGTTCGCCGCGCAGACCACCGGGGAGCTGCGTGAGCTGCTCGCCGACCTCCCGCTCGAGCGCATTCGCCGCGCGGACCCGCGCCGCCGCGCCGCCCGCATCCAGGCCGCCCGCCGCGGGGTGCGCATTCACCTCGGCGCCTATCTCGCGATGACCGTCATCGTGCTCACCGTGTGGGCGGCCGTCGCCGCCACCACCGGCGCCACGTACTTCTGGCCGGTATGGCCCATCCTCGGCGCCGGGATCGGTCTCGTCAGCCACGCACTGGGCATCCGCCCGGCCGTGAAAACCGTTGCGCGGTAGGGGTTTGCCATGTCGTGGGCCGTCATCACCGGTGCCAGCTCCGGATTCGGCGCGATCTTCGCCGACCAGCTGGCGCGGCGAGGCATGTCGTTGGTGCTCGCAGGGCGCGACGAAGCCCGACTCAAAGCGGTCGCCCAGCGGGTCGAGCAGCCTGTTGAACTTGCCGTCGGCGACCTTGGCACCCGGGCCGGCGTCGACAACCTGGTCGCCCGCTTGGACGGCCGGGAGGTCGACGTGCTGGTCAACAACGCCGGCTTCGGCACCTACGGCCCGTTCGCGGAGGTCGACGCCGAGCGCGAGCGCGAGCTGGTCGCGGTCAACGTCGACGCGCTGGTGCGGCTGACGCACGCGGTGCTGCCCGGCATGCTGGCGCGGGGTCGGGGCGGCGTCCTGAATGTCGCCTCCACCATCGCCTTTCAGCCCGGCCCGTACCAGGCCACCTATGGCGCGTCGAAGGCTTTCGTGCTGTCGCTGAGCCAAGCGTTGTGGGCCGAGACGCGCGGTTCCGGGGTGACCGTCACCGCGCTGTGCCCCGGGCCCACCCGGACCGGGTTCGTCGATGCGCTCGGCTCGGACGTTTCGCACACCGCGATCTATCGCCGGCTCGCGGCGCCCGAACCCGTCGTGGCCGCCGGGCTGCGGGGGCTGGACCGGGGCCGCGCCGTCGTCGTGCCCGGGTGGCGCCTTCGCGCGATGGCCACCGGCTCACGACTGATGCCCGGGTGGCTCTCGGCGGTCGTCAGCGGCCGAATGCTGCGGCCCGCCGAGCCAAGCTAGGTCTTGGGCCGAACGCCCGCGGCGCGATAGACGAAGACCGGCTGCACGGGAAAGCGCAGCGTCGTCGCCGGCAGCGTCTGAAGCACCTCGTCGGGAATCTTCTTGCGGTAGTTGAGCCGCATCGACCCGCTGAAGGCGGGATCGACGCCGTGCAAATCGATTTCGAGATTCAGGCCCTTGCCGGTGATGGTGGCGCGGGCCGGCCCCCTGGCGTTGTTCCAGGGGCAGTCGATCGATCGGAGGTTGGCGTCCCCGCGCGCGGGCAGCGTGGCGACAACCCGTGCCGCGGTGAACGCGAACGCGCCCGTGTAGCGGGACACGCCCGAGGCCGAATAGACGCCCGGCACATGGCCGCCGAAGTGCCGGCTGACGCCGACCTTGCCGGCGCTGAAGATGATTCCCTCGGCGTCGAGCTCGTCGCGCAGCGCGGCGGGCAGTTTGCCGATTTCGGACAGGTTGCGGAGGAAGCCGAACACGTTCCAGACCGTAGCGTCTATTGCACCGTGACGTTGGCCGTATAGGTGCACGCCGGTTTGGAGTCCTTGCCGACGAAGCTGGTGTAGGACGTGCCGACGGTCGTGGTTCCCGGCTTCAGCGCGGTGAACGTCCACACCTCCGTGCCGGGCGCCCCCAACGCGTCCGAGCTCGGTGGCACGAATTCGTGGCTGGTCTGCTTGAGGACCCCCGAGTCGCCGATCTTCATGTCCGGCGCCCACCGGTACGGGGTGGTGTAATTCGAGCCCAACTTCACGACGAGCGTGTTGCCGACCGCCAGCGTGATGCCCTGGGTGATGACGCTCTGCGTGAGCACGTCGTTCATCGGCACCTGCAGCGTCTTGGTCGACGGCGGGTTCCTGGACTCGAAATGGCAGCCCACCAGGATCGGCGAAACGAGCATCGCGACGGTCACCAAAAGCCTGATCTTCCCGACAGTCATCGAGCCCATTATGGCCTGAAGCCCCATCGACGCGCGGCCCGGCGATACCCCATGGGCGGCTCGGCGTTTCGCGCGCGCGTTTGCTGCGCGTCGGGTAGCTTCTGTGCATGTTTGGCATCATCCGGCCCTGCCGTCACCGGCTCGGCGGCGAGCTGGCGGCGGCCTGGACAGCCCAGTTGTGCGGATTGTGTCTGGCGCTGCGCGACGACTACGGCCAGACCGCGCGCATCGCCACCAACTACGACGGCCTGGTTGTCTCGTTGCTGGTCGAGGCGCAATCGCCCGGGGAACCGAGCCGCCGCGCGGCCGGGCGCTGCCCATTGCGCGGGATGCGCCGCGCCGATGTGGCCACCGGTGACTGCGTGCGGCTGGCCGCGGTGGTGTCGTTGGCGCTGGCCGCCGCGCGGGTCCGCGATCACGTCGACGACCGCGACGGGGTGGTCGGCGTGGCCGGGGTGCGGCCGGCCGCGCGCCGCATCGCCGAACGCTGGGTGCGCCAGGGCACCGACACCGGTCACAGCCTGGGCTTCGACACGGGCGTGCTTGTCGCCGCGATGGACCGCCAGGCCGCCCTCGAATCCCAGGCCCGCCCCGGTAGCTCGCTGTTGCTGGTGACTGAGCCCACCGAGACCGCCGTCGCCGAGGCGTTCGCGCACACCGCGGTGTTGGCCGGTCGTCCGGACAACGCGGCGCCGCTGCGCGAGATCGGGCGGCTGTTCGGCCGGGTGGCGCACCTGCTCGACGCGGTCGAGGACTACCGCGACGACGTCGCGCGGGGGAAGTGGAACCCGTTGGCGGCCACGGCAACTCCCGTGGCAACGGCGCGCGCCCTATGCGACGACGCGGCGTTGGGCATCGAGCTGGCGCTGGCCGACGTGTCGTTCACCGACGGCCGGCTGCCCCACCGGCTGCTGACCAGCGAGGTGCGCCGATCGATCAAGCGCACCTTCGCCCACGCCGGTTTCAGCGCGCAAACCGGGACGCCGCACGGCCAGCAGGAACCCATCAACTTCGGCGATCAGCCCGGGCAGCCCGAAGGTGACGGCGAAAACCCCGCCGGCAAGCGCAAGAAGAGCGGGGACGGCACCGGCTGCTGGTGTTGCTGCGAGAGCTGCGACTGCTGCTGCGACGACTGCTGCTGCGACTGCTCCTGACCGGCCGCGCGCGACGGAATCCCCGGCCTTCAGGCGACTCTCGACGGGTCTGAAGTGACCTAACCGACAACCCCGCCCGCCCCATCCCCGCTCGGCGCGAGCCGAGCAAGTCCGGCAGGATGGGCTGGTGTTTGGCCTCGTCCTGATCGTCGCGCTCGTCTCCACCGTCATCGTCGGGACGGTCATCGGCCGGCGCTATCGCGTCGGTCCGCCGGTGCTGCTCATCGTGCTCGGCACCCTGCTCGGCCTGGTCCCCCATTTCGCCAATGTGCATGTCAATGGCGAGGTGGTGCTGTTGCTCTTCCTGCCGGCGATCTTGTACTGGGAGGGGCTGAACACCAGCTTCCGCGAGATCCGGGCGAACGCGCGCATCATCGTCTTCCTCAGCGTCGGCCTGGTGATCGCGACGGCGGTGGCGGTCTCGTGGACGGCCCGGGCGCTGGGGATGGACTCGCACGCGGCGGCCGTCCTGGGCGCCGTGCTCTCCCCCACCGACGCCGCCGCCGTGGCCGGCCTCGCCAAGAAGTTGCCGCGCCGGTCCGTCACCGTCCTCAAGGCCGAGAGTCTCATCAACGACGGCACCGCGCTGGTGCTGTTCGCCGTCACCGTCCACGTCGCGATCGGCGGATCCGCGATCACCCCGCCCGACCTGGTCGGCCGTTTCGTCGGCTCCTACCTCGGCGGCATCGCCGCCGGACTCCTGGTCGGCGGTGCGGTGACGCTGCTGCGCAAGCGAATCGACGCCCCGCAAGAGGAAATGGCATTGAGCGTGCTGACGCCGTTCGCGGCGTTTCTGTTGGCCCAGAGCATGGACTGCAGCGGGGTCGTCGCGGTCATGGTCGCGGCATTGGTGCTCGCCTACGCCGGTCCGGTGGTGATCCGCGCGCGATCACGCCTGCAGGCCTACGCATTTTGGGACAGCGCGACCTTCCTGCTCAACGGCTCGTTGTGGGTGTTCGTCGGTGTTCAGATACCGGGGGCGCTGCGCGGCATCGCCGGCGTGGACGGCGGGATTCGCCACGCGCTGTTCATCGCGCTCGCCGTCACCGCCGTGGTGATCCTGTCGCGCATCTTCTGGGGCGAGCTCACGGTGTTGCTGATCCGCCTGATCGACCGCCGGCAGGCCCAACGCGAACGCCGGGTCAGCTGGCGGCAACGCTTCGTCACCGCGTGGGCCGGCTTCCGCGGTGCGGTCTCACTCGCCGCGGCGCTGGCCGTCCCGACCACCACGCTCAGCGGCGCGCCGTTCCCCGACCGGAGCCTGCTGATCTTCATCGTGGTGGTCGTCATCCTGACCACCGTCCTGGTCCAAGGGACCACGCTGCCCGCGGTGGTGCGCTGGGCGCAGATGCCCGAGGACGTCGCGCACTCCGAGGAGCTGCAACTGGCCCGCACCCGGGGTGTGCGAGCCGCCCTCGACGCGTTGCCCGCCGTCGCCGACGAGGTCGGCGTCGGCGACGACCTGCGGCGCCGGCTGCAGAAGGAATACGAGGAGAAGGCCGCGCTGGCGCTGGCCACCGAAGACGGCTCGACGAACAACCACCTGGTCAAGAAGAAGGAACTGGTCCGGCGGGTGCGGTTGGGTGTGCTCGACAGCAAGCGCCGGGAGATCACCGCGCTGCGCAACCAGAACCTGATCGACGACATCGTGCTGCGCGAGCTGCAGAACGAGATGGACCTCGAGGAAGTGCAGCTGCTCGACGCCGCCGAGAACGAGTAGGGGCGTCGGTCGTCGACCGTACAGTCGGCACCATGTTGCAGACGGTCGCGATCCGCGGGTATCGCTCGCTGCGTGAGGTGATCCTGCCGCTGGGCCGGCTCTCGGTCGTCACCGGCGCCAACGGCGCCGGAAAGTCGTCGCTGTACCGCGCGCTGCGGTTGCTGGCCGATTGCGGCCGCGGCGAGGTGATCGCCTCGCTCGCCCGGGAGGGCGGGCTGCAGTCCGCGCTGTGGGCCGGGCCCCAGGAGCTCAAGGGCGCCCGGCGCACCGGGAAGGCCGAGGGCACCGTGCGCACCCGGCCGGTTTCCCTCGAATTGGGCTTTTCTGCAAGTGATTTCGGCTATGTGGTCGACCTGGGCATCCCGGTGTCGGCGGGGCAAGCCCGCTCAGCTTTCGCTCGCGATCCGGAAATCAAGCGGGAGGCGGTCTTCGCCGGTCCGGTGTTGCGCGCCGGCACGACGCTGGTGCGCCGAGCCGCGAGTTTCGTCGAGGTCAGTGCCGACACCGGTCGCGGATTCGACGAGCTGTCCCGGTCGCTGCCGTTGTACCGCAGCGTGCTGGCCGAGTACGCCAACCCGCACGCGCTGCCCGAACTCGCCGAGGTGCGCGAGCGGCTGCGCGGGTGGCGGTTTTACGACGGCTTCCGCGTCGACGCCGGGGCGCCGGCGCGGCACCCGCAGGTGGGCACCCGCACCCCGGTGCTCTCCGACGACGGCAGCGACCTGGCGGCCGCGGTCCAGACGATCATCGAGGCCGGCTTCGACGACCTGAGCCGCGCCGTCGCCGACGCGTTCGACGGCGCCACGATTTCGGTCGCCGTGCACGACGGCCTCTTCGATCTGCAGTTGCGCCAGCGCGGCATGCTCCGGCCCCTGCGATCGGCCGAATTATCCGACGGCACACTGCGATTCCTGCTGTGGGCCGCCGCGTTGTCCAGCCCGCAGGCGCCGTCGCTGATGGTGCTCAACGAACCGGAGACCTCGCTGCACCCGGAGTTGGTGCGCCCGCTCGCGGGGCTGATCCGCACCGCGTCGGCGCGGACGCAGGTCCTGGTGGTCACCCATTCCCGCACGCTGTTGGAGGCCATCGGCGACGACTCCGTCGACATCGAGCTGTACAAGGAGTGGGGCGAAACGCGCGTCGCCGGCCAGGACCTCCTGAGTACGCCGCCGTGGGACTGGGGCAAGCGCTAGCTTTTCGCAGGGTTCCTTGCACCCCGTCGCCCCCATCCCATCGAGCGTGCACTCACGGCGGCGTTTCTCGGCGTGTCGCCGCCGTGGGCGCACACTCAACGCCCAGTACGCACGCGCTCGAAGCCTGCGCGGCGGAATTCATGGACTGTTCAGGCCGGCGTCAGGTCCGCATTGTTGAGTGCACATGCGGGCCGCGTGTCCTCACGTTATGCGCGTTGTACAGGTCGCCAATTTCTACGGCCCTCGCTCCGGCGGCCTTCGCACCGCGGTGGACCGGCTGGGCGCCGAATACTGCGCCGGCGGTCACGAGGTGTTCCTGATCGTGCCCGGGCAGCGGGCCGAACGCAGCGAGCTGCGCACCGGCGTGGTGCGAATCACCCTGCCCGCCAGGCTGATTCCCCTCACCGGCGGCTACCGCGCGGTGCTGCCCGGACCCGTCAAGGCGCTGCTGGAGGCGTTGCGGCCCGACGCACTGGAGGTTTCGGACCGGCTGACGCTGCGATCACTGGGCCGGTGGGGCCGCGACCACGGTGCCACGACCGTGATGATCTCCCACGAGCGGTTGGATCGCCTTGTGGGGCAAGTGCTTCCGCGGCGGGCCGCGGTCAGGTTCGCCGACCTGGCCAACGCGCGCACCGCGGCCGATTACGACACGGTGGTGTGCACCACCGGTTTCGCCCGGGAGGAATTCGATCGAATCGGCGCCACCAACACCGTTACCGTTCCCCTGGGCGTCGACCTGCAGACCTTTC
>NZ_LATC01000140.1:0-9618 GCF_001414075.1 Mycobacterium sp. UM_11
GGCTCCCACCCCGGAGCCGAGTCCCTCCCCGAGCCCACCCGGTTGAGCCGCGGCATGTGGATCGGCTGGCTCGAGTTCGACGTCCTGCTCGGCGACGTCCGATCACTCAAAGAGAAGCGGTCGATCATCCGCCCCGTCGTGGCGGAGCTGCAACGCAAGTTCAGCGTGTCGGCGGCCGAGACGGGTTCCCACGAGCTGTATCGACGCGCGGGCATCGGCGTGGCCCTGGTGTCCGGCGACCGCAGCCACACCGTCGACGTCCTCGACGCGGCCGAACGACTGGTGGCCGCCCACCCCGAGTTCGAGCTGCTGTCGGTGCGGCGCGGCCTGCGCCGCAGCGACGACGACGGTTAGCCGTCACGGCCCTCGCGTTTGCGCCCCAACGGCGCGGGCGCGATGACGCCCGGCGCGAGCCGGCGCGTGAAGACGAGGAAGGCCGTGTGCCCGCGCATCGAGTGCTGCGGCCGCACGGCCAGGCCCACGACATTCCACCCGCGCTGCAGCGTCTCCCACGACCGCGGTTCGGTCCAGCACTGCTGGGCCCGCAGCGCCTCCACGACCCGCGACAGCTGGGTCACCGTGGCCACGTAGATCATCAGCACGCCGCCGGGGATCAGCAGCCGCGACACCGCGTCGAGCACCTCCCACGGCGCGAGCATGTCGAGCACGGCCCGGTCGAACGTGCCGTCGGGCCGATCGGAGTCCGCGAGGTCGCCGACGATCAGCTCCCAGTTGTCCGGCGGCCCGCCATAGAACACCGACACGTTGCGCCGGGCGTGTTCGGCGTGGTCGGGGCGCTGCTCGTAGGAGACCACCCGCCCGTCGGGCCCGATTGCGCGCAGCAGCGAGCAGGTCAGGGCCCCCGATCCGGCCCCGGCCTCCAGCACGCGCGCGCCCGGGAAGATGTCGCCCTCGTGCACGATCTGCGCGGCGTCCTTGGGGTAGATGACCTGCGGTCCGCGGGGCATCGACATGATGTAGTCGACCAGCAGGGGGCGCAGCGCCAAAAACGGTGCGCCGTTGCTGGACTTGACCACCGTGCCCTGTTCCAGCCCGATCAGCGCGTCGTGGGCGATCGAGCCGCGATGGGTGTGAAACTCGGCGCCGGGCGTCAGCGACATCGTGTAGTGCCGGCCCTTGGCGTCGGTGAGCTGGACGCGCTCCCCGACGGTGAACGGGCCGGTTGCGGACACGCCGTCTAGCGTGCCAGCCGACTCGCCGCGGGCGGTGCTCGGGGTTGTCGGGGCCCGGTTCTACGCTGCGGACATGACCGACCAGCCGCTGCCGCGGCCGGCTTCCAGACCGGCCTCGAAACCGGCGCTGTCCCCCTCGCGGGCCGCCGACTTCAAGCAGTGCCCGCTGCTGTACCGGTTCCGCGCGATCGACCGGCTGCCGGAGGCGCCGTCCGTCGCCCAGCTGCGCGGTTCGGTGGTGCACGCCGCCCTGCAGCACCTCTACGGCCTGCCCGCCGCGCAGCGCGGTCCCGATACCGCGCTGTCGCTGATCGAGCCGGCCTGGGCGCAGGTGGTCGCGGCGGCGCCCGAACTGGTCGGCGAATTCGATGCCGAGCAACGCAGCCAGCTGCTCGCCGAGGCCCGCGACCTGCTGTCCGGCTACTACCGGCTCGAGGACCCGACCCGCTTCGACCCGCAGTGCTGCGAGGAGCGCGTGGAGGTCGAGCTCGCCAACGGCACGCTGCTGCGCGGTTTCATCGACCGCATCGACGTCGCGGCCACCGGCGAGCTGCGGGTGGTCGACTACAAGACCGGCAAGGCGCCGCCGGCCGCGCGGGCCCTGGCCGAGTTCAAGGCGATGTTCCAGATGAAGTTCTACGCGGTGGCGCTGCTGCGCACGCGCGGCGTGCTGCCCACCCGGCTGCGGCTCATCTACCTCGCCGACGGGCAGGTGCTGGACTACTCGCCGGACCACGACGAGTTACTGCGCTTCGAGAAGACCCTGACGGCGATCTGGCGGGCCATCCAATCCGCCGGGCAGACGGGCGATTTCCGGCCCAGCCAGTCGCGGTTGTGCGACTGGTGCCCCCACCAGCAGTACTGCCCGCTGTTCGGCGGAACGCCGCCGCCTTACCCGGGTTGGCCGAATGACGCACTCGCGCAAGCGGTTTCACACCCAACCCAGCCAGCGGCGTGAGCGGTCACCCCTCAGCGATGTGACGAAGGTCTCGTTCGGCTCGGCCGCCGGTTAACCGGCCCACCGTCGAATGCGCTAAGCTGCTACCAACGTTGGCGCCGAACGGCTTGCCGGCACGTCGTGATCGATTCGTTATTTCTTCTCAGATCCCCGCGGGGCGCCGAGTCCGAGATGACCAGGTGCGCACCGCACAGCCTCGAGTCGCGGCGATCGATGTTGCCATCAGGGCAATCTCGCTACCACCGATGCTTAGGACATTTGAAACATGCTGGAAGACAACACTTTTGCTCACCTCGGGGTGAGCCCACCGCTGGTCGACGCGCTCGCCGGGCTTGGCGCGCAGCGGCCGTTCCCGATCCAGGTCGAAACCTTGCCGGATACGCTTGCCGGCCGTGACGTGTTGGGGCGCGGCAAGACCGGTAGCGGGAAGACACTGGCGTTTTCGATCCCGCTGGTGAGCCGGCTCGACGCCGCTGATCGGCGACCGGGCAAGCCGACCGGTCTGGTGTTGGCACCCACCCGCGAACTGGCGACACAGATCGCCGCAACCATCAAGCCGCTTGCCGCCGTCCGGGGCCTGCGGGTCACCACGATCTTCGGCGGGGTGCCGCAGCACAGGCAGGTTGCCGCGCTGAAGTCGGGCACCGACATCGTCGTCGCCTGCCCGGGCCGCCTCGAAGACCTGATGAAGCAACGACTCGTCGACCTGAGCGGGGTGCAGGTCACCGTCATCGACGAGGCCGACCACCTCGCCGATCTGGGCTTCCTGCCCACGGTCACCCGCATCTTGGCGGCCACGCCCGCGGCCGGCCAGCGAATGCTGTTCTCGGCTACCCTCGACGCCGCGGTCGACACCCTGGTGAAGCGATTCCTCTCCAACCCGGTAACGCGGTCGGTCGCCGAACCGGTGTCGGTGACTCCCGCGATGACACATCACCTCTTCTGTGTCGACGGGCCGCAGGCCAAGAAGGAGTTGGTGCACCGGTTGGCCGCGGGAGACTCCCGGCGAATCCTCTTCATGCGAACCAAGCACCAGGCCCGCAAGCTGGCCCGTCAGCTCACTCAATCGGGCATCGCGTCGGTGGAGTTACACGGCAACCTGTCCCAGAACGTGCGCGACCGCAACCTGGCGGCGTTCGCGGCCGGTCACGCGCGGGTGCTCGTCGCGACCGACATCGCCGCCCGCGGCGTGCACGTGGACAACGTCGGATTGGTGGTCCACGTCGACCCGCCCGCGGAGCACAAGGCCTACCTGCATCGGTCCGGGCGCACGGCCCGGGCCGGCGCCTCCGGCGACGTGGTGACCATCGCGCTGCCCGAGCAACGCCGGGACACCGAATCGATGATGCGCAAGGCGGCCATCCGCGCGAAAGCCCAGCAGGTCACCGCGGCCTCACCCGTCATCGGCGTCTTGGCCGGGCAGGCCGCGCCCCGCGAGGTCATCGCGCCGCCACCGGTGCACCGGCCGGGGCCGACGGCCGCGCGCAGCAGGCGACGCCGGTCCCGTCGCCCCGCCACCGCATCCCGGTAACGAGTTACTGCAGCGGGGTCATCTCCTGCAGCATCGTGGGAATCAGCTCGCTGACGGTGGGGTGGATGTGCATCGTGCGGGCCAGCGTGGTGTAGGGCGCCTTGGCCGACATGACGTCGAGGATCTCGTGGACGGCCTCGTCGCCGCCGACGCCGAGGATGGCCGCACCCAGGATCTCCCGGGTGTCGGCGTCCACCACCACCTTCATAAAGCCTTGCGTCTCACCCTTTTCCACCGCCCGACCCACCCGGGTCATTGGCCGCTTGCCGACCAGTGCCTTGCGTCCCGACGCGCGGACCTGATCGACGGTCATGCCGGCGCGCCCCAGCGGTGGGTCGATGTAGAGCGCATAGGTGGTGATGCGGTCGCTCACCTTGCGCGGGTCGTCATCGAGCAGGTTCGCGGCGACGATCTCGAAATCGTTGTAAGACGTGTGGGTGAAGGCGCCCTTGCCATTGCAATCCCCCATGGCCCAGATGTGGTCGACGTTGGTTTTGAGCTGGTCGTCGACCACGATGTAGCCGCGGGCATCCGTCTGCACACCGGCCGCCTCGAGCCCCAGGTCGTCGGTGTTGGGCCGGCGGCCCACGGCCACCAACAGGTGACTTCCGGTGATCGGGGCGGCGCCCGCACTGGGCGTGAGTTCAAAACCGTTGCCGGTCTCGGCGATTCGGACGTCATCGGCGCCGACGACCACGTCGATGCCCTCGCCCTCGAGAATGTCGCGGACCGTGGCGGACACGTCCTCGTCCTCGCGAGAGGCCAACCGCGAACCCCTCTCGACCACGGTCACCCTCGCACCGAAGCGCCGGTACATCTGCGCGAATTCCAGCGCGATGTAGCTGCCGCCGAGGATGACGAGATGCGTTGGCAGCGTGTCGAGTTCGAGGATCGAGACATTGGTGAGGAACTCGACGTCGGAAAGTCCGGGGATGTCGGGCACCACCGCACGGCCACCGACGTTGAGAAAGATCCGGTCGGCGTGCAGCACTGTGTCGTCGACGCGCAACGTGTGCGGATCCGCAAAACGTGCGTGCCCGCGAAACACCGTGCAGCCGTCCATGCCCGCCAACCAGTCCTCGACGCCCTTACGGTCGCCCAACATGATCTCGTCTTTGCGCGCCTTGACTTTCGCCATGTCCACGCTGACCGGTCCGGTCGCCACCCCGTAGTCGGCGCCGCGGCGCGCCAGGTGGGCGGCGTACGCGCTGGCCACCAGCGTCTTCGTCGGAATGCAGCCGGTGTTCACGCAGGTGCCGCCGATCAGCTTGCGCTCCACCAGCGCGACCCGCTGCCCGACCGCCGTCAACCGCCCCGCCAGTGGTGGGCCGGCCTGGCCGGCGCCGACGATGACGGCGTCGAAATGCTCTGTCACTTAACCGCCGTCAGGATGTATTCCGTCAGCACATGACCCGTCACCGCGGCGATGGCGAACCCGCCGACGATCGCGACCACGTCCTCCAGCAGCGCGATGGGCAGGTCCTTGCCGGCCACGGCCGAAAGCCGCTTGCGTGCCTGGTAGCCGCCGAGGGTGCCGAGCACCGCACCGATGACACCGGCCCCGAGCGCGGTGAACGTCCAGTGCGGCCACGCTCCCAGCGCCGCCCCGGCCAGGCCGCCCATGATGATCCGGGCGGCGAAGATCGGCGGCGCCGTGCGGGCGGGTGTCTTGGGCAGCTTGTCGTTGACCAGTTCGCCGACCGCGAGAACGGTGAACACGATGACCGTGATGATGTTGGCCATCCAGGAGGCCCACGTGCCATGCAGGTCGAGCCAACCGAGGTAGGCCGCCCAGGCGACCACGGCGGGAGCCGTCAGCGAACGCAACCCGGCGACGACACCGATCAGTAGAGCCAGCAGCAGAACAAGCGCGTGTGTCACGAATACCCTCCTGGGGACGAACAGCCCGGCAACGGCAAGGGATGGCGGCCCATGGGAGTGACACGGGCGAACAGCCCTAGGCGGACGCTAACATAGCCGCCGACGGCGCACCCGTTCGGTCAGAACCGGCAGAACCTGATGTCGGACGCCAGAATCGCTTTGGCGCCGATGGCCGCCAACTCGTCCATGATCTCGTTGACGCCCCGACGGGGCACCAGCGCGCGGATGGCGACCCAGTCCGGGTCGGCGAGCGGCGCGATGGTCGGTGACTCCAGTCCCGGCGTGATCGCCGTGGCCTTTTCGAGCACCGAGCGCGGGCAGTCGTAGTCGAGCATCAGATACTGCTGGCCGAACACCACCCCCTGAATCCGGGCCACCAGTTGGTCGCGCGCGGCCCTGGTCCCCTCCTGCCCATCGGGGTCGGCGCCCTCGATGAGCACCGCCTCCGAATCGCACAGCGGATCGCCGAAGGCCACCAGGTCGTGCAGGCTCAGCGTGCGCCCCGAGCCGACCACGTCGGCGATGGCGTCGGCCACGCCGAGCTGGACCGAAATCTCCACCGCCCCATCGAGCCGGATGACGGTTGCCTCAATACCGCGCTCCGCCAAGTCTTTTCGGACGAGGTTCGGGTAGGCGGTGGCGATTCGCTTGCCCGCCAGGTCGGCCGTCGTCCAATCGCGGCCGGCCGGGCCGGCATAACGGAAACTCGACGACCCGAAACCCAGCGCCAGCCGTTCCTTCACGGGGGCGTCCGAGTCGCGGACCAGATCCCGTCCGGTGATGCCGAAATCCAGCTGCCCCGAACCCACATAGATCGCAATGTCTTTGGGCCGCAGGAAGAAGAACTCGACCTGGTTGACCGGGTCGATGACGGTGAGGTCCTTGGAATCGGTGCGCCGCCGATAGCCGGCCTCGGCGAGAATTTCGCTGGCCGGCTCGCTCAGCGTGCCCTTGTTGGGAACCGCTACTCGCAGCATCGTCACAGCTTCCGGTAGACGTCGTCGAGCGACAGGCCACGCGCGATCATCAACACCTGCGTCCAATACAGCAACTGGCTGATCTCCTCGGCCAGCGCCTCGTCGGGTTCGTGTTCGGCGGCCAGCCACACCTCGCCGGCCTCCTCGAGGATCTTCTTGCCCAGCCCATGGACGCCGCCGTCGAGCGCGGCGACCGTGGCACTGCCGGCCGGTCGGGTGCGGGCACGCTCCCCCAGTTCGGCGAACAGCTCCTCAAAGGTCTTCACGGCCAGCGATTGTGTCACGCGGCGACAAGCAAAGTCACGGCAGTTTCGCTCGGCCGCCGATTCGGGCCGCCCGGTCAGTCGAATCCGGCGAGGGTAAGCCGCAGCGCTTCCTCTAACTGCACGTGAAAAGGCGCGCTGGCAGCGATATCCGGGTTCAGCCAGCCATCGAGAACGAATTGCACTGTGGCCAAACTCGTGTGGACCAACAACGCGGGCCGGATGTCGACCGCAGTGTCGACACCCATCCGGTATGCCACCTGCTCGATCAGCTTGTCGTGGTCGGCTTCGCTCACCAACACGGATTTGCTCAGCAGGTGGGGCGCGGTTGCGACGGCGTGGCGCCAGGGCCCAAGATCGTCGACTGCGCTGACATCCTTCGCGCGCGTGACGAATAGCTGAATCAACGCTTCGACGGGCGACTCGTGTGACGGCCGCGCGCTGTAGGACCCGACGATCTCGGCGGCAGCCTCCCGGACCGGATCGACCAGCAGGCCCTCCTTCGTGGGCGCGTACCGGAAATAGGTGCTGATGGAGATGCCGGCGGCGGCGGCGATGTCCTCGGTCGTCACCGCCTCGAAGCCGCGCTCGGCGAACAGCCGGTGCGCGGTCTGCTGGATCTGCGACAGCAGCGCGGCCCGCCGCCTGTCCCGCAGCGAGCCGTTGTTTGCTGAGGGCATGCGATCACCTTCGTCAGTACGACAGTCCAACACCGCGGCGCCGCCCAGCGGCGATTCAGATGAGTGACTCTACACTATTGAAAGTCCCTATCAAGTAGGTTATTGTGATGCAGCCCACGCCGATGAACTGCAGAGTCTTTATCCTTGTTGACATTATTTTAATAAAAATTGCCATCGGAGACGCGGCGGTCGTCCGCTCGGCACTTGGGAAATCGGGGGCGGAAAGAGAGCCGATGGAAGCGGTAGCTGGAACGCGATGACCCTTGCCACGAGTTTGCTGGACGCACCCCGGGTCACGCCAGTATGACGACACAGGTTGACGGCGTCGGCGCCGTTCGCGATTGGTCGGTGGGTTATGTCAAACGCCACCCCGTCGCCTCGCTGACGACGGTCGGCGAGCAGTTCGTTCTGGGCGTGCGCACCGCTCAATACTTCTTCGTCGACCTGCTGACCGGGCGATTCCAGTGGCAAGAGTTTGTCCGTCAGGGTGCCTTCATGGCCGGCACCGCCGTATTGCCGACGATCCTGGTGTCACTGCCGATCAGCGTCACCCTCTCCATCCAGTTCGCGCTGCTGGCCGGGCAGGTCGGGGCCACATCGCTGGCCGGGGCGGCCAGCGGCCTCGCGGTCATCCGTCAGGGGGCGTCGCTGGTGGCCGCGGTGCTGATGGCGTCGGCCGTCGGATCGGCCATCACCGCCGACCTGGGTTCGCGGAAGATGCGCGAGGAAACCGACGCGATGGAGGTGATGGGCGTCTCGGTGATCCGCCGGCTGGTCGTCCCCCGTTTGGCCGCCGCTGTGATGATCGGCGTGGCCCTCACCGGCGTGGTGTGCTTCGCCGGATTCTTCGCAAGCTACATGTTCAACGTGTATTTCCAGAACGGGGCGCCGGGCAGCTTCGTGTCGACATTCGCGTCGTTCGCCACGACCGGCGACATGATCTTGGCGCTGCTGAAGGCGATCGTTTTCGGCGCCATCGTGGCCATCGTGGCGAGCCAGAAAGGCTTGTCGACCAAGGGCGGACCGACGGGCGTGGCCAACTCGGTCAACGCGGCGGTCGTCGAGGCGATCCTGTTGCTGATGATCGTCAACGTCGCGATCAGCCAGCTCTACATCATGTTGTCGCCCAGGACGGGGCTGTGACATGACCGCTTCCGCGTACCAACCGCTCGCGCCGATTTCGGTGCCGTTCGTCCGGATCTACCGCAGGGGCAAGGTGCCGATCATCCGGCTCGGCCATCTGCTGGTCTTCTTCGTCCGGGCGGCCGTCGCCGTGCCGCTGGCGCTGCGCCAATACCGCGGCGAGTTCTTGCGGTTGTTGTCGAACATCACCTGGGGCAACGGTTCGATCGTCGTGGGTGGCGGCACCGCCGGGGTAGCCGTTGTGCTCGGCATGACGGTCGGCGCGCTCGTCGGCATCGAGGGCTACAACTTCCTGGATCTGCTCGGGCTCGGACCCGCGACCGGGTTCGTCTCCTCGTTGGTCAACACGCGGGAGCTGGCGCCTCTGATGGCATCGCTGGCTTTCGCCATGCAGGGCGGCTGCCGATTCACCGCCCAGCTGGGGTCCATGCGCATTGCCGAGGAGATCGACGCCATGGAATCGATCGCCATCCGCCCGATCCCCTACCTGGTGACCACGAGGCTGATCGCTTCGGTGGTGGCGATCGTCCCGCTGTACGCGGCGTGCCTGGCGATCGGCTACCTGAGCACTCAGCTGGTCGTCGGAATCAGCAGTGGCGGATCGACCGGTTCCTACCTGCACTACTTCACGCTGATGCTGGCCGGCCAGGACATCGTCTATTCCCTGATCAAGGCCGTCATCTTCGTCTGGATCGCATCGACGATCCAGTGCTACTACGGGTATTACGCGAGCGGTGGCCCGGAAGGCGTCGGGGTGGCCGCGGGGCACGGGATGCGGGCAAGCATCACCGTCGTGATCATCGTGAACATGCTGCTCACCATGGCTCTCTGGGGCGTCGACTCCGGCGCACGGTTCGGCGGCTAGGTGGACCATGCCCAATTCCTTTGAGCTGGACGGACGCGGCCCGTCTGACCGGCAGCTGTTCGCCATCGGCATTGCGGTCGTCGTTGTCGGCGCCCTTATCACCACCGGCACTGTCTCTTATACACAT
>NZ_LATC01000141.1:0-9581 GCF_001414075.1 Mycobacterium sp. UM_11
GCCAACCACACCGTGCACGGGGTGTTGGTGGCCACCAACTTCTTTGGCGTCAACACGATTCCGATCGCGCTCAACGAGGCCGATTACGCGCGGATGTGGGTGCAGGCCGCCACCACCATGTCCACCTATCAGGCGGTCTCCACCGCGGCGGTGGCGTCGGCGCCTGCGACCGACCCGGCGCCATCGATCTTGAACAGCAGCGATAGCACCGGCGAAGACAGCGACGACACCGGCATCGTCGACAATGACGGCGGCGACCCGACCCAACTGAGCTGGTGGATCAATCGCATCACCGAGATCTTCGACACCATCTGGAAAGACTTGGCGGAATTTCCCGAGGACCCGGTCGATGCTTTAGAGGATTTGTTTGACGACATTTTCGGGCCAGCCGGACTCATTGCAGACGAGTTCACCCACGTCGGGGAGGCGCTTCAGACTTTCCCCCAGCTTGCGGCCCTTCCGCTGGTGGTGCCGGCCGGATTTGGGGGAGGCATCGCAGGCTTGACTCTGCTGGCCGGCATCCAGCCGGAGGTGGTCACGACGCCGGTCCCCGCCGCCGTGCCGGCACCGATGCCCGCGGCGCCGAGTGCCCCGGCCGTCAGCGGCGCGCCCGTGGTGAGTGCCGCTCCGGCCGCAGCGCCGGCCCCGTCTTCAGCCCCGACGTCGGCGCCGTCGTCCGCCCCCGCCTCGGCCCCCGCGACCGGAACGCCGCCGCCCACCGGCGTCGAGGGGGCCGCCTACCCGTACATCGTCGGGGGCCCGACCGTGGGCTCCGGGTCGGGCGCCGGCGCCGGCACGCAGCGCAAGGCACCGCAGCCCGATGCGGCCGCCGCGGCGGCGGCCGCGGCGGAATCGGCGCGCGAGCAACGGGAGGCGCGCCGGCGCCGGCGGGCGGCGATGAACGAGCACCAGCGCGGCTACCGCTACGAATTCGTCGACGGCGACGCCGGAGGAGACGGCATTGTCGAGCCCGAACCGCCCGCCGTGGCGGCGTCCGCGCACGGCGCGGGCCCGCTGGGTTTCGCCGGGACGGCGAGCAAGGGGGCCGTCGACGCGGCCGGCCTGGCGACGCTGGCCGGCGACGAGTTCGGCGGCGGGCCGTCCATGCCCATGCTGCCGGGCTCCTGGGAGCCGGACTAGGGAAGCCGGATGGGCTTACTCGGGACCGGAACTTTCGGGGCGCGCCGGACGACTATTGGCTGCGTGTTCGTCGCGGTTTCCGGCGGGGATCTTCGGATTGATAATGAAAATGATTTTCGATAAGCTCAGCCGCTTAGAAGCCGCCGACAACACCCGCCAACCCGCCGAAGCGGGCAAGACGACCGAAAGTGCGGCTGATTATGGCCGTTGACGTGCTCATTAGCGGTAATGAACGGGGAGTGTTGTGGTGAGTCGGACGGGCCCTCGCGCCTCGACACTTAGCTTATGCAATGCTAACTTCAGGCGGGTCAGGTTAGGGGAGGCTACATACATGGAAAGACGTGGCCGTGGAAGTCGGTGACACTGGCTTGCTGGCGGTTCAGCCGGTCAATTCGCGAGCGGACGCCAGGGTGGACGGCGACGTCGTCAGCCGGTTCGCCACCTGTTGCCGCGCGCTCGGCATCTCGGTGTACCAGCGCCAGCGCCCGGCCGACCTCACCGCCGCTCGCTCCGGCTTCACCGCGCTGACCCGCATCGCCCACGACCAGTGCGACGCCTGGACCGGGCTGGCGGCCGCCGGGGATGCGTCCCTGCGGGTGCTGGAGGCGGTGTCGCGGACGGCGACGACGGCCGGGGTGTTACAGCGCAAGGTGGATCTGGCGCCCGGGGCCCTCGGCTTCCGCTACGACACCGGCCTGTACCTACAGTTCCGCGCCGTCACCCCGGACGACTTCCACCTCGCACACGCTGCGGCCCTGGCCACCGCCGGACGGTTCGCCGACGCCGACCGGATCGTCACCGGCCTCACCGCGCGCCGCCCGAGCTGGCGGGAAGCGCGCTGGGTCGCCGTGGTCATCAACTACCGCGCCGAGCGGTGGTCGGACGTCGTGAAGTTGCTGACGCCGGTCGTCAACGACACCGACCTCGACGAGGCGTTCAGCCACGCCGCCAGGATCGCGCTGGGCACCGCGCTGGCGCGGCTGGGCATGTTCGCCCCGGCGCTGTCCTACCTCGAGGAGCCCGACGGTGCCGTCGCGGTGGCGGCGGTCGACGGGGCGCTGGCCAAGGCGCTGGTGCTGCGGGCGCACGTCGACGAGGAATCGGCGAGCGAGGTGCTGCAGGATTTGTACGCGGCCCATCCGGAGAACGAACAGATCGAACAGGCGTTGTCCGACACCAGTTTTGGGATCGTGACCACCACCGCGGCGCGGATCGAGGCCCGCACCGACCCCTGGGACCCGGACACCGAGCCCGGCGTGGAGGACTTCGTCGACCCCGCGGCCCACGAGCGCAAGGCCGTGCTGCTGCACGAGGCTGAACTCCAGCTCTCCGAATTCATCGGACTGGACGAGGTCAAGAACCAGGTGTCCCGCCTGAAGAGCTCGGTCGCCATGGAATTGGTGCGCAAGCAGCGCGGGCTCGCGGTCGCGCAGCGCGCGCACCACCTGGTGTTCGCCGGCCCGCCGGGCACCGGTAAGACCACCATCGCCCGCGTGGTCGCCAAGATCTATTGCGGCCTGGGGCTTTTGAAGCGGGAAAACATTCGAGAGGTGCACCGCGCCGACCTGATCGGCCAGCACATCGGCGAGACCGAGGCCAAGACCAACGCGATCATCGACAGCGCGCTCGACGGCGTCCTGTTCCTCGACGAGGCCTACGCCTTGGTCGCCACCGGCGCCAAGAACGACTTCGGGCTGGTGGCCATCGACACGCTGCTGGCGCGGATGGAGAACGACCGCGACCGGCTGGTGGTCATCATCGCCGGCTACCGCGCCGATCTGGACAAGTTCCTGGACACCAACGAGGGCTTGCGTTCCCGGTTCACCCGCAACATCGACTTCCCGTCCTACGCGCCCTCGGAGCTGGTGGAGATCGCGAACAAGATGGCCGAGCAGCGCGACAGCGTCTTCGAACAGGCCGCGCTGGACCACATGGAGGCGCTGTTCACCAAGTTGGCCACCGAGTCGACACCGGACGCCAACGGGATCTCCCGGCGCAACCTCGACATCGCCGGTAATGGCCGGTTCGTCCGCAACATCGTCGAACGCTCCGAGGAAGAACGGGAATTCCGGCTCGACCATTCGGAACACGCCGGCACCGGGGAGTTCAGTGACGAGGAGCTGATGACGATCACCGACCAAGACGTCGAGAACTCGGTGCAGCCGTTGTTGCGTGGTCTCGGGCTGTCGGTGCCCGCATGAGCTCGAATCACGAGTCCGACGACCGGCGTTCGTTCGCCTCGCGCACCCCGGTCAACGACAACCCGGACCGGGTCGAATACCGGCGCGGATTCGTCACCCGCCACCAGGTCAGCGGCTGGCGATTCGTCATGCGGCGCATCGCCTCCGGCATCGCGCTGCATGACACCAGGATGCTCGTCGACCCGCTGCGCACCCAGTCGCGTGCGGTGCTGATGGGCGTGGTCCTGCTGGCCACCGGCCTGGCCGGTTGCTTCGTGTTCTCGCTGATCCGGCCCAACGGGACGGTGGGCACCAACGCCGTGCTCGCCGACCGGGCGACCGCCGCGCTCTACGTGCGGGTGGGCGACCAGTTGCACCCGGTGCTCAATCTGACGTCGGCCCGGCTCATCGTCGGCAAGCCGGTCAATCCCACGACGGTGAAAAGCAGTGAGCTGGACCGGTTTCCGCGCGGCAACCTGATCGGCATCCCGGGCGCGCCGGAGCGCATGGTGCAAAACACCACGCGCGACGCCAACTGGACCGTGTGTGACGGCATCGGTGGCACGGCACACGCCATCCACAGCACGGGCGTCACCGTGATCGCCGGCCGCCCCGACAGCGACGGCGCGCGGGCCGCCAAACTCGATGCGAAGCAGGCGATCCTGGTCGACAGCGGCAACAGCACCTGGTTGCTCTGGGACGGCAGGCGCAGCCAGATCAACCTGTCCGACCACGCCGTCACGAACGCACTCGGCTTGGGGCTGAACAACTCCGAGGTGCCCGCGCCCCGGCCCATCGCGTTGGGGCTGTTCAACGCGATCCCCGAGGCGCCGCCGCTGACGGCGCCGGGCATCCCGAACGCCGGCGCCCCGGCCGCCTTCAGCGTGCCCGCGCCGATCGGGGCGGTCGTGGTGTCCTACGCCCTGGACCCCGGGGCGGCGCGCTACTACGCGGTGCTGCCGGACGGCCTGCAGCCCATCTCCCCGGTCCTCGCGGCGATCCTGCGCAACACGAATTCCTATGGCCTGGAACAACCCCCGCGGCTGGCGGCAGACGCGGTGGCCAAGCTGCCGGTGTCGCGGATGCTGGACACCGCGCGTTATCCGGACCAGCAGGTCACGCTCGTCGACGCGGCCAAGGACCCGGTCACGTGCGCGTACTGGAGCAAGCCGGCCGGGGCCGCCACCAACTCGCTGAGCCTGTTGTCCGGCTCGGCGCTGCCCGTACCCGAATCGATCCGCACCGTCGACCTGGTCGGCGCCACCCCGGCAACCGCCACCCGCGTCGCGCTGGCGCCGGGCACCGGCTACTTCGCCCAGACCGTCACCGGCGGCGCGGGCGCACCCGGCACCGGGTCGTTGTTCTGGGTGTCCGACACCGGGGTTCGCTACGGCATCGACAACGAGGCGGAGAATGCGGCCGCCGGGCGCGGCAAAACCGTTGAGGCGCTTGGCCTCAGCGAGCCGGCGGTGCCCGCGCCGTGGTCGGTGTTGTCGCTGTTCGCCGGCGGCCCCACGCTGTCGCGCGCCGACGCGCTGCTGGCGCACGACGGACTACCCCCCGACACCAAGCCCGGCCGCGTGGCATCAGCAGAGGGAGCGCCCCGATGAGCCGACTCATCTTCGAAGCCCGCCGGCGGCTGGCGCCCCCGGTCACCCGCAAGGGCACCATCAACATCGAGGCGCCGCCCGAATTGCCGCGGGTGATCCCGCCGTCGTTCCTGCGCCGGGCGATGCCCTATGTGCTGGTGATCCTGATCGTCGGCATGGTCGTGGCCCTGTTCGCCACCGGGATGCGGCTGATGTCCCCGCAGACGCTGTTCTTCCCATTCGTGCTGTTGCTGGCGGCCACCGCCATGTACCGCGGCAACGACAGCAAGACGCGGACCGAGGAGGTCGACGCCGAGCGCGCCGACTACCTGCGATATCTGTCGGTGGTGCGCGACAACATCCGCACGCAGGCCGCCCAGCAGCGCGCGGCGGCGCAGTGGTCGCATCCGGAGCCGACGGCCCTGGCCGGCGTGTCCGGTTCGCGCCGGCAGTGGGAGCGTGACCCGCACGACCCGGACTTCTTGGTGCTCCGGGCCGGCCGGCACGAGGTGCCGCTGAGTACCGCCCTGCGGGTGAACGACACGGCGGACGAGGTCGACCTGGAGCCGGTGTCGCACAGCGCATTACGCAGCCTGCTCGACACCCACCGCATCGTGCGCGACGTGCCGACCGGAATCGACCTGACGAAGGTCTCGCGGATCACCGTGCTGGGCGAGGCCGAGGAGGCCCGGGCGGCGATGCGCGCCTGGATCGCCCAGGCGGTGACGTGGCACGACCCGACGGTGCTGGGCGTGGCCCTGGTGGCCCGAGACCTGGAGGGCCCCGACTGGTCCTGGCTGAAATGGTTGCCGCACACCGACGTTCCGGGTGAGCTCGACGGCGTCGGGCCGGCGCGCTTCCTGGTGACCAATCCCGACGAGCTGGTGCTGCTATTAGGACCCGCGTTCGTCGACCGGCCCGCATTCACCGGCGGGGGCTCCGACGCACTGCGGCACCTGCTGATCGTCGTCGACGATCCCGACTTCGACCTGAACACCTCGACGCTGGCGCTGGGCCGCGCGGGCGTCACCGTCGTGCAGCGCAGCGCCACACCGCCGCACCGCGAACAGTATTCGGATCCGGAGAAGCCGATCCTGCGCGTCGCGAACGGCGCGATCGAGCGTTGGCAGACCGGCGGCTGGCGGCCCTACATCGACGACGCCGACCGGCTCGGCGCCGACGAGGCCGCCCACCTGGCGCGCCAACTGTCCCGCTGGGACTCCAACCCGACGCACACCGGCCTGCGGTCGG
This sequence comes from Mycobacterium sp. UM_11, assembly GCF_001414075.1. NCBI lineage: Bacteria > Bacillati > Actinomycetota > Actinomycetes > Mycobacteriales > Mycobacteriaceae > Mycobacterium > Mycobacterium sp. UM_11. The sequence continues at coordinate 6,161 of NZ_LATC01000141.1, forward strand.
CGGCCACCCGCGGCGCCACCTTCACCACCCTGCTGGGCATCGGCGACGCCTCGCGGTTGGACGTGCCCACGCTGTGGGCGCCGCGCCCCCGCGAGGACGAGCTGCGGGTGCCCATCGGCGTCACCGCGACCGGCGAGCCGCTGATCTTCGACCTGAAGGACGAGGCCGAGGGCGGGATGGGGCCGCACGGCCTGATGATCGGCATGACGGGGTCCGGCAAGTCGCAGACCCTGATGTCGATCCTGTTGGCGCTGTTGACAACCCACTCGGCCGACCGGCTGATCGTGATCTACGCCGACTTCAAGGGCGAGGCCGGCGCCGACAGCTTCCGGCATTTCCCGCAGGTCGTCGCGGTGATCTCCAACATGGCCGAGAAGAAGTCGCTGGCCGACCGGTTCGCCGACACGCTGCGCGGGGAGGTGGCCCGCCGTGAGACGCTGCTGCGCGAGGCCGGCCGGCGCGTGCAGGGCAGCGCATTCAACTCGGTGACCGAATACGAGAACGCCGTCGCGGCCGGGCATGACCTCCCGCCGATCCCGACGCTGTTCGTGGTCGCCGACGAGTTCACCCTGATGCTGGCCGATCACCCCGAATACGCCGAGTTGTTCGATTACGTTGCGCGCAAAGGCCGCTCGTTCCGCATCCACATCCTGTTCGCGTCGCAGACGCTGGACGTGGGCAAGATCAAGGACATTGACAAGAACACCTCGTACCGCATCGGGTTGAAGGTGGCCAGCCCCAGCGTTTCCCGCCAGATCATCGGGGTGGAGGACGCCTACCACATCGAATCGGGCAAGGAACACAAGGGCGTGGGCTTCTTGGTGCCGGCCCCGGGGGCGACGCCGATCAAATTCCGCAGCACCTACGTCGACGGCATTTACGATCCGCCGCGCCAGGCGAAAGCCCTTGTGGTGCACGCCGCCCCGGAGCCGAAGCTGTTCACGGCCGGGCGGGTCGAGCCGGATCAGGACACGATCATCTCGGCCGAGGACGAGGAGTTCACCGGGCCGCCGCGCAAGCTGATCGCCACCATCGGCGACCAGTTGGCGCGTTACGGGCCGAAGGCGCCGCAGCTGTGGCTGCCACCGCTGGACGAGCCGATCCCGCTGACCGCGGTGCTGGCCCGCGCCGGGGTGCCGCAGCGGCAGTGGCAGTGGCCGCTCGGTGAGATCGACAAACCCTTCGAGATGCGCCGCGACCCGCTGCTGTTCGACGCCACGTCGTCGGCCGGCAACGTGTTGATCCACGGCGGCCCCAAGTCCGGGAAATCGACCGCGCTGCAAACGTTCATCCTGTCGGCGGCCAGCCTGCACTCACCGCGCGACGTCACGTTCTACTGCCTGGACTACGGCGGCGGCAAGCTGCGGGCGCTGGAAGACCTGGCGCACGTCGGCAGCGTCGCCTCGGCCCTGGAGCCCGAGCGGATCCGGCGCACCTTCGGCGAGCTGGAGCAGCTGCTGCTGTCCCGGCAGCGGCGCGAGATGTTCCGCGACTCGCGCGGCGCCGCCCCGGACGACGGGTACGGCGAGGTGTTCCTGGTCATCGACAACCTGTACGCGTTCGGGCGGGACAACACCGACCAGTTCAACACCCGTAATCCGTTGCTGGCCAAGGTGACCGAGCTGGTCAACGTCGGGCTGGCCTACGGCATCCACGTCGTCGTCACCACCCCGAGCTGGCTCGAGGTGCCACTGGCGATGCGCGACGGCCTGGGCCTGCGGCTGGAGCTCAAGTTGCACGATCCGCGGGACAGCAACGTGCGGCTCGTCGGCGCGCTGCGGCGCCCCGCGGAATCCGTGCCGCACGACCAGCCGGGCCGCGGGTTGACGATGGCCGCCGAGCACTTCCTGTTCGCCGCGCCGGAGCTGGACCAGATCGCCGCGCTGAACGCCCGCTACCCGGGCGTCACCGCGCCGCCGGTGCGGCTGCTGCCGACCAACCTCGCCCCCGAGGCGCTCGGGGCCCTTTATCGCGGTCCCGAGCAGGTGGTCATCGGGCAGCGTGAGGAGGACCTCGCGCCCGTCGTCGTCGACTTCGCCGACGAGCCGCTGCTGATGGTGTTCGGCGACAGCAAGTCCGGCAAGACCACCTTGCTGCGCCACATCATTCGCACCATCCGCGAGCACTCCACGCCCGACCAGGTGGCGTTCACGGTGGTGGATCGGCGGCTGCACCTGGTCGACGAGCCGCTGTTCGCCGACAACGAGTACACCGCCAACATCGACCGCATCACCCCGGCGATGTTGGGCCTGGCCAACCTCATCGAGTCGCGGCGTCCCCCGGCCGGATTGCCTCCCGCCGAACTGGCCCGCTTCAGGTATGCGGGCCACACCCACTACCTGATCATCGACGACGTCGACCAAATCCCGGATGCGCCGGCGATGAGCGGCCCGTACATCGGCCAGCGCCCCTGGACGCCGCTGATCGGGATCCTCTCGCAGGCGGCCGATCTGGGACTGCGGGTGATCGTCACGGCGCGCGCCACCGGATCCGGACACGCCTTGATGACGAACACCCTGCTGCGCCGCTTCAACGACCTGCAGGCGACCACGCTGATGCTGGCGGGCAACCCGCAGGACAGCGGCAAGATCCGCGGCCAGCGCTTCGGCCGGCTGCCGGCCGGGCGGGCGATCCTGTTGGGCGACAGCGACACTGGCACGTACGTGCAGCTGGTCAACCCGCTGGTGGGTGAGGCCGCGATGTTTGGTGAAACGCAACAGTAAGGGGAGAGTCATGACGTTGCGAGTGGTTCCCGAGGGCCTGGCCGCGACCAGCGCCGCGGTAGAGGCGTTGACGGCGCGGTTGGCGGCCGCGCACGCGGCGGCGGCGCCGGCGATCACCGCGGTGGTGCCGCCGGCCGTAGACCCGGTGTCGCTGCAGACGGCCGTCGGGTTCAGCGCCCAGGGGCAGGAGCACGCCGCCGTCGCCGCCCAGGGCGTGGAGGAGCTGGGCCGCGCCGGCGTCGGCGTCGGCGAGGCGGGCGCCAGCTACCTCGCCGGAGACACCGCGGCCGCCGCGACCTATGGGGGCGCCTGACAATGACGGCCCCCGTTGCGCCCCTCTGGATGGCTTCGCCACCCGAGGTGCATTCGGCGTTGCTGAGCGCCGGTCCGGGACCGGGGCCGCTGTTGGCGGCGGCCGGTGCGTGGACCTCGCTGAGCGCCGAATATGCAACGGCGGCAGCAGAACTCACGGGCGTGCTGGCGCAGGCGCAGGAGGGGTCGTGGGAGGGCCCGAGCGCCGAGCAGTACGCCGCCGCGCACGCGCCGTACCTGGCATGGCTGACGCAGTCCAGCGCCGACAGCGCGGGCGTGGCCGCGCAGCACGAGGTGGTGGCCGCGGCCTACACCGCCGCCCTGACGGCTATGCCGACGCTGGGGGAGCTGGCGGCCAACCACACCGTGCACGGGGTGTTGGTGGC
>NZ_LATC01000142.1:0-9379 GCF_001414075.1 Mycobacterium sp. UM_11
TGTGTATAAGAGACAGGATCCGCTCCGCCGCGGTCTCGGTCAACATTCCCTGCGTCACGACGGTGCAGGGCGCCTCGGCCGCCATCCAGGGCATCGAGGCGGGCATCCGCGGCGACATCGGCGTGCGGTCCCTGCAGGAGCTGCACAGCCTGATGGGCCAGGGCGCCGCGCCCGGGCAAGGCGATCGGTGACCGGGTTCGGCCTGCGGCTGGCCGAGGCCAAGGCGCAACGCGGGCCGCTGTGCGTGGGCATCGATCCGCACCCCGAGCTGCTGCGCGCCTGGGACCTGCCGACCACGGCCGACGGGGTGGCGGCGTTCTGCGACATCTGCGTCGAGGCGTTCTCCGGGTTCGCCGTCGTCAAGCCCCAGGTCGCCTTCTTCGAGCCCTACGGCGCCGCGGGGTTCGCGGTGCTGGAACGCACCATCGCGGCCCTGCGCGCGGCGGGGGTGCTGGTTTTGGCCGACGCCAAGCGCGGTGACATCGGCACCACGATGGCCGCCTACGCCGCCGCCTGGGCGGGTGACTCGCCGCTGGCCGCCGACGCGGTGACGGCCTCGCCGTATCTGGGGTTCGGCTCGCTGCGGCCGCTGCTGGAGGCGGCCGCCGCGCACGACCGAGGCGTGTTCGTGCTGGCCGCCACCTCCAACCCCGAGGGCGCGACCGTGCAGCGCGCCGCCTTCGACGGCCGCACGGTGGCCCAGTTGGTCGTCGACCAGGCGGCTGTGGTGAACAAGTCCGCCACGCCGCACGGGCCCGGCTATGTCGGAGTGGTGGTCGGCGCGACGGTGCTTCAGGCCCCCGACCTCAGCGCGCTGGGCGGACCGGTGCTGGTGCCGGGCCTGGGCGTGCAGGGCGGACGGCCCGAGGCGCTCGCCGGGCTGGGCGGGGCGGATCCGGGCCAGCTGCTCCCCGCGGTGGCCCGCGAGGTGCTGCGCGCGGGGCCGGGCGTGCCCGAACTGCGGGCGGCCGGCGAGCGGATGCTGGACGCCGTCGCCTACCTGGCCGCCCCGTAGCCCGTCGTACGGGGCCCTACGTGCGCGTCAGTCCGACGCTAGCGACGTGCTGGGGCGCGCGGTCTCCACGATCACGGTGGTGGCCTTGACGACGGCCACGGCGACGCTGCCGGGGCGCAACTGCAGCTCCTCGGCGGCCTCGGTGCTCATCAGCGACACCACGGTGAAGGGACCGCACTGCATCTCCACCTGGGTCATCACCTTGTCGCTGGTCACCTGGGTCACCAGCCCGACGAACCGGTTGCGGGCCGAGCTGCCGATGCTGAGCGGATCCGGGGGCGGGGCCGGGGCGTTGCTGCGCGAAAAGCGGGCCAGATCCTCGCTGGCGATGACTTTGCGGCCGGCGGCGTCGTGGCTGACCGCCAGGGACCCCTGGTTGATCCATCGCCGGACCGTGTCGTCGCTGACTCCGAGCAGCTCAGCGGCCTGACGGATCCGCAGGTTCGACACGGCTAGATGGTAACTCCCTGCGTATCGGCCGGGGCTCGTACCAGCAATCGGCTCGCGAATCGCACCCGCGCGGCTACGCAGGCGCGACACGCGCGACACGCGACGAAAAATGCGAGATCGCCCGCATGACGCGTCTCGGCCCGCCGCGGCCCCCATCGGCCGGCGCCTCCCGCCTGCCCTCGGGCACCGCCCAGCCCGGCAAAACGGCTGCTCAGAGCGCTGCGGGCGCCCTCCTGGTAGGCCGGTTGGCCGACCTGACGGCCCCCGGTACGGCGGCCCTCAGGGCGGCCACGGCGACCGGTTTTTCGGGGCACCCGCCGGGCTCATGCTGGGAGTTTGTCCCCGGAACCAGGGGGCCGGGTTAGATTTCGTCAGGAGGCCTGAGTACGGTCGTCTCCGCTGGCTGAAGTAGCAGGCAGAGACACAAAGCGATCGATTGAGATTGATTGATCAGATACGGAGGAATCGTGGCCCTTCCCCAGTTGACCGACGAGCAGCGCGCGGCCGCGTTGGAGAAGGCGGCCGCCGCACGTCGAGCACGAGCAGAGCTCAAGGACCGGCTGAAGCGCGGCGGCACCAACCTCACGCAGGTGCTCAAGGACGCCGAGACCGACGAAGTCCTGGGCAAGATGAAGGTTTCCGCGCTGCTTGAGGCGTTGCCCAAGGTGGGCAAGGTCAAAGCGCAGGAAATCATGACCGAGCTGGAGATCGCCCCCACCCGCCGCCTGCGGGGCCTCGGCGACCGCCAGCGCAAGGCCCTGCTGGAAAAGTTCGGCTCCTAGTCCGGCCAGCCCGGCCGAGTTGGCCAACCCGCCCTGTGGGCGTCGCGGCCCAGGAGCGCCTGTGAGCGCCGGCGGGGGACCGGACGTCGAGCACGGGACGCGTCCCGCACCACCGGGACGTGTGGTCGTGCTGTCCGGTCCCTCCGCGGTCGGCAAGTCGACGGTGGTCAGATGCCTGCGCGAGCGGGTTCCTGACCTGCATTTTTCCGTCTCGGCCACGACGCGGGCGCCGCGGCCGGGCGAGGTCGACGGCGTCGACTACCACTTCGTCAGCCCCGCCCGCTTCCAGCAGCTCATCGACGACGGCGCACTGCTGGAGTGGGCCGACATCCACGGCGGGCTGCACCGGTCGGGCACCCTGGCCGAGCCGGTGCGGACCGCGACGGCAGCCGGAATCCCCGTGCTCATCGAGGTGGACCTGGCCGGCGCCAGGGCCGTCAAGAAGGCGATGCCGGAGGCCGTCACCGTGTTCCTGGCCCCGCCCAGCTGGCAGGATCTGGAGGCCAGGCTCGTCGGCCGCGGCACCGAAACGCCGGAGGCCATGCGGCGCCGGCTCGAGACCGCCCGCATCGAAATGGCGGCCCAGGACGACTTCGACGAGGTCGTCGTCAACAGTCAATTGGAGTCTGCGTGCGCCGAATTGGTATCCTTGCTGGTGGGAACTGCGCCGGGTCGGCATGACCCGCCTGGCCAGACCAGGAGCCGGACCATATCCAATCGAGATTGAGCATCGAATTGCCAGCGGTACCAGCCGCTTTAATCCGCCAGGAGATTGACCTACGTGACTATTCCGCAGTCTGACGCGGCGTTGGCCGCCGTCCCCGATCGGTTCGACCCGTCGGCCGGGGGGCAGGGCGCCTACGACACCCCGCTGGGCATCACCAACCCGCCCATCGACGAGTTGCTCGACCGCGTGTCGAGCAAGTACGCCCTGGTGATCTACGCCGCCAAGCGCGCCCGCCAGATCAACGACTACTACAACCAGCTCGGCGAGGGCATCCTCGAATACGTTGGGCCGCTTGTCGAGCCGGGGCTTCAGGAGAAGCCGCTGTCGATCGCGCTGCGGGAGATCCACGCCGACCTGCTCGAGCACACCGAGGGCGAGTAACAGGGCAGGGCCGGGCCAACTGTGGACCGCAAACGGATTGTCGTCGGCGTCTCCGGTGGCATCGCCGCTTACAAGGCGTGCACGGTCGTTCGTCAGCTCTCCGAGGCCGGTCATCTCGTCCGCGTCATCCCCACCGAGTCGGCGCTGCGCTTCGTCGGAGCCGCCACGTTCGAGGCGCTCTCCGGCCAGCCCGTGCACACCGACGTCTTCGCGAACGTCCCCGAGGTGCCGCACGTCCAGCTGGGCCAGAAGGCCGACCTGGTCGTGGTGGCGCCGGCCACCGCGGACCTGCTCGCCCGCGCGGTGCACGGCCGCGCCGACGACCTGCTGACCGCCACCCTGCTCACGGCCAGGTGCCCGGTGATGTTCGCGCCGGCGATGCACACCGAGATGTGGTTGCACCCGGCCACCGTCGACAACGTGGCCACCCTGCGGCGCCGCGGGGCGGTGGTGCTGGAACCGGCGTTCGGCCGGCTCACCGGCGCCGACAGCGGCTCCGGCCGGCTGCCCGAGGCCGAGGAGATCACCACGCTGGCCCAGCTGCTGCTGGAACGCCACGACGCGCTGCACTACGACCTCGCCGGCTGCAAGATGCTGGTGACCGCGGGCGGTACCCGCGAACCGATCGACCCGGTGCGCTTCATCGGCAACCGCAGCTCCGGCAAGCAGGGCTACGCGGTGGCGCGGGTCGCCGCGCAGCGCGGCGCCGAGGTCACGCTGATCGCCGGGCACACCGCGGGGCTGATCGACCCGGCCGGGGTCGAGGTCGTCCACGTCAGCTCGGCGGAGCAACTCGGCGACGCGGTGGCCAAGCACGCCCCCGCCGCGGACGTGCTGGTGATGGCCGCGGCCGTCGCCGACTTCCGGCCCGCGCAGGTTTCGGCCGCCAAGATCAAAAAGGGCCCAGACGATCAGGACAGCCCGCCCACGATCGAGCTGGTCCGCAACGACGACGTGCTCGCCGGTGCGGTGCGGGCGCGTGCCAGCGGCGAGCTGCCCAACATGCGGGCCATCGTCGGGTTCGCCGCGGAAACGGGCGACGCCAACGGCGACGTGCTCTTCCACGCGCGCGCCAAGTTGCGCCGCAAGGGCTGCGACCTGTTGGTGGTGAACGCGGTGGGCGACGGCAGGGCGTTCGAGGTGGACAGCAACGACGGCTGGCTGCTCGCGTCCGACGGCACCGAGTCCGCGCTGCAGCACGGCTCCAAGACGCTGATGGCCAGTCGTATCGTGGATGCGATCGCCACGTTCCTGCACGGCGGCGGATAAGACGGTTCGGTTCGCCTGAGGCGCCAGGCCAGGTGCCGGCCGGCCCGATGCCAGCCGATATAATTCGGTTTACTAACTATTCGGAAGGATTGAGATTGTGAGCGAAAAGGGTCGCCTGTTTACCAGTGAGTCGGTGACTGAGGGACATCCCGACAAGATCTGTGACGCTATCAGCGACTCGGTCCTCGACGCCCTGCTGGCGCAGGACCCCCGCTCACGTGTCGCGGTCGAGACGCTGGTCACCACCGGCCAGGTGCACGTCGTCGGTGAGGTGACCACGTCGGCCAAGGAGGCGTTCGCCGACATCACCAACACCGTCCGCGCGCGGATCCTCGACATCGGCTACGACTCGTCGGACAAGGGCTTCGACGGGGCGTCGTGCGGGGTGAACATCGGCATAGGCGCCCAGTCGCCCGACATCGCCCAGGGCGTCGACACCGCCCACGAGGCGCGCGTCGAGGGCGCCGCGGACCCGCTGGACTCCCAAGGCGCCGGCGACCAGGGCCTGATGTTCGGCTACGCGATCAACGACACCCCCGAGCTGATGCCGCTGCCGATCGCGCTGGCCCACCGGCTGTCGCGCAAGCTGACCGAGGTGCGCAAGAACGGCACGCTGGGATACCTGCGCCCGGACGGCAAGACGCAGGTCACCATCGCCTACGAGGACGACGTCCCGGTGCGCCTCGACACGGTCGTCGTCTCGACGCAGCACGCCGACGGCATCGACCTGGAGAAGAAGCTCGACCCCGACATCCGCGAGCACGTCCTGCAAACCGTGCTGAACGAGCTGGCGCACGACACCCTCGACGCGTCGGGCACCCGGGTGCTGGTCAACCCCACCGGCAAGTTCGTCCTCGGCGGCCCGATGGGCGACGCGGGCCTGACCGGCCGCAAGATCATCGTCGACACCTACGGCGGCTGGGCCCGCCACGGCGGCGGCGCGTTCTCCGGCAAGGATCCGTCCAAGGTGGACCGGTCCGCGGCGTACGCGATGCGCTGGGTGGCCAAGAACATCGTCGCCGCCGGGCTGGCGGAGCGGGTCGAGGTGCAGGTGGCCTACGCGATCGGCAAGGCCGCCCCGGTCGGCCTGTTCATCGAGACGTTCGGCACCGCGACCGTCGACCCGGTCAAGATCGAGAAGATCGTCCCCGAGGTGTTCGACCTGCGCCCCGGCGCGATCATCCGCGACCTGGATCTGCTGCGCCCCATCTACGCGCAGACCGCCGCCTACGGGCACTTCGGCCGCACCGACATCGAGCTGCCGTGGGAGCAGCTCAACATGGTCGACGAGCTCAAGCGCGCGATCTAGGCGGCGGGTGGTCGGCGTCCAACGCCGGCAATCCGTCGATGCTGCAGCGGTTGCGCTGGACGAGGCGGACGTACGCCTCGGCGGGCGCCTTGTTGTGGTGTTCGTCGAGCACAGGCCGTTCGTCGACGAGCTCGTAATACGGCACCGCGAACCCGCACGCGTCGGCGATCCGCTCCAGGTCGACGACGATGACGGCGCGCACGCCGGCGTGCGGCTTGCCGAAATGCGCTGCCAGGCCGCCGAACTCGGCGTCGTCGGGGCGGACCACCCGTCCGGTGCCGAACAGCCGCAGGATGCGCGAGTTGCGGCTGAACGAGCAGAACATGATCGTGATCCGGCCGTTTTCCCGCAGGTGGGCAATGGTTTCCACGCCGCTGCCGAACAGGTCCAGATAGGCGACGGTGTGGTCGTCGAGCACCGCGAAGGTGTCCCGATATCCCTTGGGGGACAGGTTGATTCGGCCTCCCTCGGAGGGCGCGGTGGCCACGAAGAACATCGCCTGGTCGCTGATGAACCGCTCCAGTGACTCGTCGAGACGCGCAAATTCCTTGGCCACGCGTGAAGCCTAGCGCCGGGCACCGACGGCCAGCACCGGGTTTTTCACCGCGGCCGGGGGCGGCCAGCGCTCAGCCGGTGAATTCGTAGTCGTCGAGGTCGAAGCGCCGGCTGCGCCAGTAGGCCTCCACCGTGGTGGTGGGGCGCAGCGGCACGTCGCCGTTCTTGTCGAAGTAGTAGCTGTTGGCCAGGCGGCAACTGTCCTGCCAGAAGATCTGCCGGTGCCGTCGGCGCAGCATCTCGGCGAAGTACCGGTCGTTGGCCTCCTCGGTGACCTCGACCCGCGTCGCGCCCTCGCGTCGCGCCCGTTTCAGGCACCGCACGATGTGGTGGGTCTGCGTCTCGATCAGCGCGAAATACGACGAGCCCACGTAGCCGTACGGCCCGAACACGGTGAACAGGTTGGGGAAATCGGGGACGCTCACGCCCTCGTAGGCCTGCAACCGGTGTTCGTCCCAGAACCGGCTCAGCGACTTGCCGCCGCTGCCGGTGACCGCGAACGTCGGGACGTCGTCGGGATCCATCACTTTGAAGCCGGTGGCCAGGATCAGCACGTCTATCTCGTGGTGTTCGCCGTCGGTGGTCGCCACCGCGTCGGGCGTGATCTTGTCGATCGGCTCGGTCACCAGTCGCACGTTGTCCCGGTTGAACGTGGCCAGGTACTCGTTGTGAAAACCGGGGCGTTTGCAGCCGACTGCGTAGCGCGGGGTGAGCTGGTCGCGCACCGCCGGGTCGTGCACCTGTTTGCGTAGGTAGGCCAGCCCGGCCGATTCCATCCTCTTGGCCAGCGGCAGGACGGTGAAGTAGTGCGCGGAGATCGGGAAGGTGACTTCGACGAAGGCCTGGCTGAGCAGCCGTTGCAGAATCTTGCCGCCGGGAATCCGCATCGCCCAGCGGGCCGGCGCGGGCAACGCGACGTCCAGCTTGGGGAAGCACCAGATCGGGGTGCGCTGAAAAACGGTGAGCTGGGAGACAATCGGCGCGATCTCGGGAATGACCTGGACGGCCGAGGCGCCGGTGCCGATGATCGCGACGCGCTTGCCGCTCAGGTCCTGGTCGTGATCCCAGCGGGCCGTGTGCATCGTCACCCCGCCGAAGGTGTCCACCCCGTCGATGTCGGGCAGGTTGGGCACGGTGAGCACGCCGCACGCGCTGATCAGGAACCGGGCGGTGACCGTGCCCCCCGGGTCGGTCTGCACCCGCCACAGGCACTGCTCGTCGTCGAACTCGGCCGATTGCACCTTGGTGTTCAACCGGATTCGCGACCCGATGCCGTATTTGTCGACGCAGTGTTCGGCGTACGCCTTGAGCTCACGGCCCCGCGCGTACGTGCGCGACCAGTCCGGGCTCTGCTCGAAGGAGAACTGGTAGGAGAACGACGGAATGTCCACGGCGATACCGGGATACGTGTTCCAGTGCCACGTCCCGCCCACCCCGTCGCCGGCCTCGACGACGAGGTAGTCGGGCAGTCCGGCGCGGTCGAGCTTGATGGCGGCGCCGATCCCGGAGAAGCCGGCGCCCACGATCAGGGTGTGGTAATCGGGAGTGCTGTTCATCGGTGCCCGCCTAGGGGTGTAGCGCCTTCTTCAGGGCGGCCAGCCCGCGGTCGGTGGCGTCACCGGCCGCTGGGATCACCAGCGCGAAGCTGGCGTAGCCGTGGACGAGGGTGGGCTCGTTGCTCAATTCGGCGGGCACGCCTGCCGCGTTGAGCAGGTCGGCGTAGCGGGCCCCGTCGTCGCGCAGCGGATCGTGTTCGGCGGTCCCGATGAACGCGGGCGGCAAGCCGGACATCTCCGTCGCGTTCGCCGGGGCGAGGGTGACGGGCAGCGTCGTGGGGTCGCTGATGTCGATGTGCGGCAGGTACCAGGACAGGAAGGCGTCGATCACGTCGCGGTCCAGGATGGGCGCGTTGGCGTTCTCGGTGAACGACGGCAGCGACAGGTCGGCGGTGACGACGGGGTACCACAGCAGCTGGAAGCTCAGCGCGGGCCCGGCGTTCTCGTTGGCCAGGTGGGCCATCACCGCGGCCAGGTTGCCGCCGGCCGAGTCGCCGGCCACGGCGATCCGGTCGGGGTCACCGCCCAGCTCGGCCGCGTTCTCGGCGACCCAGCGTAACGCCGCCCAGGCGTCGTCGACCCCGGCGGGGAACGGATGCTCGGGTGCCAGCCGGTAGTCGACCGACACCACGATGGCCTCGGCGCCGACGGCGTGCGAGCGGGCGACGGGGTCGTGGGTGTCCAGGCCGCCGAGGCAGAACCCGCCGCCGTGGTAGTAGACGACGACCGGCAGCGCTTCCGCCGGTTCCAGGGGTGGCCAGTAGATGCGCACGGGAATGTCGCAGTGCTCGCCGTAGTCGATCGTGCGGTCCTCGATCCGCAGGTCGGGCAGCATTTCGGGCGGCACCTGGAGCATGCGCATCCGGCGGCGCGCGACCTCCACGCCGTCGGACGCTCGGAACGTCAACGGGAAGGCGTCCAGCAACGCCTTGAACGTCGGGTCGATGCCCGCGCGGGCGAAGGTGGGCTCCGTCATGGATTCACCGTACGCCCAGCATTCACCCGCGCAGGCCGGTTCGCAGGGCGGTCAGGCCGCGCTCCATCGCCGCGGTGGCCGCCGGCACCACGCCGCCGTAGCCGAGGTACCCGTGCACCAGGGTCTCGGCGTTGTGCACCTCGACGGGCACGCCTGCGGCGCCGAGCAGTTCGCCGTACCGGATGCCGTCGTCGCGCAGCGGGTCGTAACCGGCGACGGCGATGTAGGCGGCCGCGAGCCCGGACAGGTCGGCCGCCCGCCCCGGCGCCATGCCCGGCGGCGGGGCCGACAGGTCGACTTCGCCCGCGTACCACCGCGAGAACTCCGCGACGGCCCTGACGTCGAGGATCGGCGCGCCG
>NZ_LATC01000143.1:0-9230 GCF_001414075.1 Mycobacterium sp. UM_11
ACACCTACAATCACCACCGCGGCCACACCGCACTCGGCGGCCAACCACCCGCCACTCGCGTACCTAACCTCTCAGGTCAGTACAACTAGGCCAGCACGCTCGCCGGATCGGTGAACGGCAGATTCAGGTCGGCGGCCACCCGCCCACACAGCAGCGCGCCGCCATGCGTCGAAAGGCCTTGCGCCAGAGCCGGATCCGATCGGCAGGCGGCCTGCCAGCCGCGGTCGGCGAGTTCGAGCACGTACGGCATGGTCGCGTTGGTCAGCGCCACGGTCGACGTCTTGGGCACCGCGCTGGGCATGTTCGCCACGCAGTAGAACTGCGTGTCGTGCACCGCGAAGGTCGGGTCGTCGTGCGTGGTGGGCCGGGAATCGGCGAAGCAACCACCCTGGTCGATGGAGATGTCGACCAGCACCGCACCCGGTTTCATCTGTGCGACAAGCGCATTCGAAACCAGTTCCGGGGCCTTGCCGCCCGGCAGCAGCACCGCGCCGATCAGCAGGTCGGCCCGGGTGACGGTGCCCTCGAGCTCGTACGCCGACGAATAGCGCGTGCGGACCTGCCCGCCGAACTCGGCGTCGAGCAGCCGAAGCTTGTTGATGTTGACGTCGAGAACCGTGACGCTGGCGCCCATCCCGTTCGCGACCCGGGCCGCGTTGTAACCCGCGGTGCCGGCGCCGATAACCACGACGTCGGCGGGCTTCACGCCCGGCACCCCGCCCATCAGCACGCCGCGGCCGCCGTGGGTCCGCATCAGGTGGTAGGCGCCGACCTGCGCCGACAGCCGGCCGGCGACCTCGCTCATCGGGGCCAGCAGCGGGAGGGCGCCGTCAGGGGTCTGCACGGTCTCGTAGGCGATTGACGTTGTGCCCGAGGCCAATAGCGCGTCGGTGCAGGCGCGCGAGGCGGCCAGGTGCAGATAGGTGAACAGCACCTGACGCGAGCGCAGCAGGGTGTACTCGGCCGCGATCGGTTCCTTCACCTTGAGCAGCAGATCGGCCTCGGCCCAGACCTGTTCGGCCGAGTCGGCCAGTTGGGCGCCCGCCGACTTGAACTCCTCGTCGGGAATGGACGAGCCCTCACCGGCGCCGGCCTGGACGAGCACCTCGTGCCCGCGTCGCGTCAGTTCGGCGACGCCGGCGGGCGTGATGGCAACCCTGAACTCGTTGACCTTGGTCTCGGTCGGTACGCCGACTCGCATGGCTGCCCCTAGCTTCGCGGAGGTTCGCCCTCAAGTGTGGGGATAGTTCCGCCTGCCCGCAATTGAGGGTGAAACCACCCGCGCGCTGGCTATGATCGGCCAATGACCGACCCGTCCGTGACGGCCTCCGTGCAGGTCGCCGCCGGTCCCGACCTGGTGTATCGGCTCATCACCGACCTGCCGACGCTCGCCTCGTTCGCCGAGGAGGCGGTGGCCATGGAGTGGCGCCAAGGCGATGCGGCGCGCCCCGGGGCGGTGTTCACCGGCCACAACGAAAGCGCCAAACGGCGCTGGAGCACCAAGTGCACGGTCACCGACGCGGAACCGGGCCGGATCTTCGCGTTCGACGTCCGGCACTCGATGCTCCCGATCGCGCGCTGGCAATACGACATCGTCGCGACCGACGGCGGCTGCCGGGTCACCGAAAGCACCTGGGACCGCAGGCCCGGCTGGTTCCGCAAGATCGCCGGCAAGGCCACAGGCGTCCCGGACCGGGTCGCGGCCAACTCCGAACACATCCGGCTCACCCTGCAGCGCCTCAAGCAGCGCGCCGAGTCCGAGTAGCCGGCCGGCATGCGACGCAACCCGGCCGTAGCCGTCGTCGGAGCGGGCATGTCGGGGATATGCGTCGCAATTACGTTGCTGCGCAGTGGGATAACAGACATCACGGTCTACGAGAAGGCCGACGAGGTCGGCGGGACCTGGCGCGAGAACACCTATCCGGGCCTGGTCTGCGACATCCCGTCGCGCGTTTACCAGTACACGTTCGCCCATAACCCCAACTGGTCGCACGTGTTCTCGCCCGGCGGTGAAATCCAGGACTACTTCCGCGGCGTCGCCGAGAAGTTCGGGCTGCGCGACCGCATCCGGTTCGGCACGGAGATCGTCAGCGCGCGATTCGAGGGCGGTCGCTGGCGGCTGCGCACGAACGCCGGCGAAGAGTCGACCGTCGACTTCCTGATCTGCGCCACCGGCGTGCTTCATCACCCGCGCCTGCCGTCGATCCCCGGCCTGGAGGACTTCGGCGGGCACGCTTTTCACTCGGCGCGGTGGGATCACTGCGTCGAGTTGCGCGGCCGGCGGGTCGCCGTCATCGGCAACGGGTCGACGGGCGTGCAACTCGTCCGCGGCCTGGCCGGGGTGGCGGGCCGGGTGCTGCTCTTCCAGCGCACCGCGCAGTGGGTGCTGCGGCTGCCCAACCCCCGCTACCGCAGGTTCACCCACCTCACCCACGACAGGTGGGGCTGGCTCGACCGGCTGGCCTACCGGTGCTACAGCCTCGGCTACGACACCTTCGCCGTCGGGCTCACCAAGCCGGGGCTGCGCCGCAAGATCATGGGCGCGCTGTGCCGGGCCAGCCTGCGCGAGGTCCGCGACCCCGAGTTGCGCCGCGCGCTGACGCCCGACTACACGCCGATGTGCAAACGGCTGGTGATGTCCAATGGCTTCTACCGCGCCGTGCAGCGCGACGACGTCGAACTGGTCACCGCCGCTATCGACCACGTGGAGCGGCGCGGCATCGTGACCGCCGATGGAATCCTGCACGAGGCGGACATCATCGTGCTGGCCACCGGGTTCGACACCCACGCGTTCTTCCGGCCGATGCGGCTGATCGGCCGCGACGGCATCGCCGCCGACGACGTGTGGCGCGACGGTCCCCGGGCCTACCAGACGGTGGCGCTGCCGGGCTTCCCGAACTTCTTCATGATGCTGGGGCCGCACAGCCCGGTCGGCAACCTCGCGCTCACCACCGTCGCCGAATCGCAGGCCGACCACATACTGCGCTGGATCGAGCGTTGGCGCCGAGGCGAATTCGACACGGTGGAACCGACGTGGCCCGCGACCGAGAGCTTCAACGCCAGGCTGCGCGCGGCGATGCCCGACACGGTGTGGACCACCGGTTGCCAGAGCTGGTATCTGAACAAGGACGGGGTGCCCGAGGTCTGGCCCTTCACGCCGGGCGAACACCGCGCCATGCTGGCGAACACCGATCTCGGCCAATACGACTTGCGCCGGGAGGTCACCGCCGGGTCAGCCGGTAGCCCAGATGGGGGACCTTGACGCCGGGCAGCGGCTCCCAGTCCAGGGTGCGGCCGTCGGCGCGGAAGCCGTTCGTCTCGTAGAAGATTCGCGCCCGCGTATTGCGTTCGGCGCACCACAACACGACGTCGCCAGAAGGGCTTTCGGTCAGGGCCGTGCCGAGCAGCCGGCCGCCGACGCCGCGGCGTTGGTGGTCCGCCGCGATGTACAGCGAGTCGAGTTCGACCTGTTCGGGAGTCGCGAGATCCGGCCCGAAGATGGTCATACCGATTGTGGCCGAACCGAATTCGGCGATCCACATGCTCCAGTCGCGGCGCTGCAGGAGCCGGGGATACGCCAGGATGGCCCAGCGCCGCGGCGATCCGAGTACGTCGAGGGTGGCATCCGGGAGCAGGCCGGTCCACGACTGCCGCCAGACCGGATAGTGCATTTCGGCGACCCGGGCGAAATCGTTCGGTCCGGCGCGGCGGATCGTGATGCCGCCGTCCGTCACCGGCGGGTTGGCTCCAGGTAGGCGGCCAGCGCGTTGGTCAAGCCGCGCCGCGCCATGTCCAGGTCCGCGTACGAGCCGAGCTGGCGCTCGGACACCAGGCCGCGCATCGCGGCGGGGATCAGCGCGGCCACCTCGCGCACCCGGTCCGGGTCGACGTCCAGCCCGGCGAAGGCGTGCTGGCAGGTCTGAAGCCAGCTCTTGCCCCAGGAGAACAGCTCGGCGGCGGTGCGCGGAAACAGGCGCTCGAGCTCGTCGGGGTCGCGGGGGAGCGCGGCCCGCAGGTTCTCGATCGCACGGGAATCCGGCGAGGCCAACCCGTCGTAGAGGGTGTCGATGATGGCGCCCACCCGCTCACGCAGGGGCGCGTGCGGCGAGACGGGTGCCGACAGCGTCGAAAAGGTCGCGGCGCGGCGCTCGGCGGTGCGGTGCAGCACCGCCGCCCAGAACCCGTCGGTGTCGCCGAACTGGTACTGCACCGCGCCCCAGGTGGCGCCGATGTCCTTGGCGATGCGATTGGCCGACACCGAGCCCGGGTCGCCGGAGGCCAACGACTTGAGCGCGGCCTCGAGCATGCTCTCCCGCGTGGCGTTGCCACGCCGGTTGGGGCGCCGGTTCACGGTTCCGGACCCGCTGACCTGCCGAGTCATCTGCCGAGCCTATCGCGCGGGGCGGTGGTCAAGGTTTCATAGAGGGTACTTTGATTTTGGGGAGGCGCGGCCTATCATTCGTACCCAAGGAGGGATCCCGCATGGCTAAGCCGCCGTTGTCGATGAAACCAACCGGCTGGTTCCAAGTCGCCTGGTCCGACGAGATCGGGGTGGGCGACGTGCACAAGATGAAGTACTTCGGCCAGGAGATGGTCGCGTGGCGGGCCGAGTCCGGGCAGCTCACCGTGATGAACGCATACTGCGAACACCTGGGCGCGCACTTGGGTTACGGCGGCAAGGTGGTCGGCGAGGTGCTGCAGTGCCCGTTCCACGGGTGGCAGTGGAGCGGCGAGGGTCGCAACGTCTGCATTCCCTACCAGGATCGGCCGAACCGCGGCCGCCGCATCCGCACGTATCCCGTGGTGGAACGCAACGCCTCGGTCTACATCTGGCACGACGTCGAGCGCCGTGACCCGTACTTCGACGCGCCGGACGTGTTCGGCGCGTTCCGCGACGGCAGCGGCGTGGACGACTACTACCCGCAGCAGCGGTTGTACCGGCAGGCCCTGGAACTGCATCCGCAGTATGTGCTCGAAAACGGCGTGGACTTCGCGCATTTCAAATTCGTGCACAACACGCCCATCGTGCCGGTGTTCACCCGCCACGACTTCGCGGAGCCGGTCTCGTTCGTCGACTTCACCATCACGTTCGAGGGTGACGACGGGCAGAAGATCGAGGACGTCAACAGCGGGGTGGAGGCCGTCAACGGCGGCCTGGGCATCGCGGTGACCAAGAGCTGGGGGATGATCGACAACCGCACCATCTCCGCGGTCACCCCGGTCGACGAGTTCACCTCCGATGTCCGATTCATGGTCTACATCGGCCGCAGCCCGGGCAAGGACCCGGCCCGCGCCGAACGCAAGGCGGCCGAGTTCGGCCGCGAAGTGATCCGGCAGTTCGAGCAGGACATCGAGATCTGGCAGCACCAGCGCTATTCCGACCCGCCGGCGCTGGCCACCGACGAGTACGAGGGCTTCACCGCAATTCGCAAGTGGGCCAAGCAGTTCTATCCCGAGGCATTCGCAGCACAGGAAGGCTCAATGCAATGAGTAGCGCACCGATCCGTGTCTTCCAGGTTGGCAGCGGAAACGTCGGCTCGGAGATGATCAGACGGATCGCCACCCATCCTGACCTGGAACTCGTTGGGGTGCATGCCTATTCGGCCGATAAGGTCGGTAAGGACACCGGCGAATTCGCCGGGGTGGGGTCCAACGGCGTCAAGTTCACCGGGAGCGTCGAGGAGATCATCGCCGCCAGGCCGGACGTGCTCACGTTTCACGGCGTGTTCCCCGACGAGGACCTGTACGTCACAGTGCTCGAGGCGGGCATCGACATCGTCACCACGGCCGACTGGATCACCGGCTGGCACCGCGACAAGAACCACCCCCACCCGTCGGGCAAGCCGGTGAGCCGGCTGCTGGCCGAGGCGTGCGAGAAGGGCGGCGCCACGTTCTACGGGACCGGGATGAACCCGGGCCTGAACCAGATCCTGGGCGTCGTGTGCTCGGCCGACGTCGCCGATATCGAGAACGTCACCACCATCGAATCCGTCGACGTCTCATGCCATCACTCCAAGGACACCTGGATCGAGGTGGGCTACGGCCAGCCGGTCGACGACCCGGAGATCCCGGGCAAGCTGGAGAAGTACACCCGCGTCTTCGCCGACAGCGTGCTGATGATGGCCGACTGCTTCGACCTGCCGTTGGACGAGGTGAAGTTCAGCTACGAGCTGGGCGCCTGCACCAAGGACGTCGACCTGGGGTGGTACACGCTGCCCAAGGGCTCGCTGGGCGGCAACTACATCAAGTACCAGGGCATGGTGGACGGCGTTCCCCGGGTCGAGACGCACCTGGAGTGGCAGATGACCCCACACACCGACCCGAGCTGGAACATCAAGGGCTGCTACATCACTCAGATCAAGGGCGACCCGTGCATCTACAACAAGCACATGATTTTCCCCAAGCCCGGTGTGGACCTGTCCAACCCGGATAACTTCGCCTCCATCGGCATGACCGTGACCGGCATGCCCGCGCTGGCCTCGATCAAATCGGTCGCCGCGGCCCCACCGGGACTCATCACCAGCGCCGACCTGCCGCTGCGCGGATTCGCCGGGCGCTTCAAGATTTAGGCGTCGTCAAGGGTCTTCCGGGTGGTGGTAGTCGTTCGTGCGCTGCCCGCGATCGAGATGCGGCGGCGGAATCCACTCGGTGCGCCCGTTCGGCAGCTTCCTTGTCCGCCAGCCCTTTTCGAGGAGCTTGTGGTGCGGTGCGCAGGCGAAGGTGAGCCCGTCGGCATCGGTCCGGCCGCCGGCGGCCCACTCGTCGACATGGTGGACCTCGCACCAATAGCCCGGCGCGTCACAGCCCGGGTGCGTGCAGCCGCGGTCCTTCGCGTAGAGGACGATCCGCTGGTCCGGTGTGGCGATCCGCCGTGAGCGGCCGAGATACAGTGGGCGACCGGAGTGTTCGTCGAACACGGCCAGGTAGTGGTAGGCGTGGCTCGCCATCCGGATCACGTCGGGCATCGGCAGCACCGTGCCGCCGCCCGTCACCGCGCGCCCGGTGCCGAATGTGAGCTGCTGCAGCGTGGTGGAGACGATGACGGTGACCGGCAACCCGTTGTGCGCCCCCAGCCGCGGGTCGCCCAGCTGGCCGCGCACCAGCGCGTTGATCGCGTCATGCTGGCGCTGCGCGTGGCTGCGCGTGTCACCGCTCGCGGACTGGTCCCCGGGTTCGCCCTCTATGTAAGGCTTTTCGTCGTCCGGGTTGCACATGCCGGGGGCGGCGAAGCGGGCCAGCCACGCGTCGAGGTTGGCGCGCAGTTCCGGGGATGCGACCAACTTGCCGACGCTCATCCCGTCGGGCCGTTGCGCGGCCCAGCTGAAGCCGCGCTGACGGGCGCGGTCGACATCGGAGAACTTCCCGTCGGGATTGAGTCGTAATGCGCACTGGTGCGCGACCTTCTGCAACTGGTCGGGACGCAAACCGGCCGCCTGCCGGGCCAGGAATCGCTCGGCCGCATCGACCTCCTCGGCGCAGACGGCGGCCGGCAGGTCACGCACGAACGCCTGGATCACCCGCAGGTGCTGGCCATCGAGGACGCCGTCGCGCCACGCCGCGGCGGTGGCGGGCAACTCCGGTGGCAACTCCTGGCCGGTGAGCGTCAGCCGCGGCGAGAGCTGCTTGGCGTCTCGGACCCGGCGGCACGCGTCGGCATAGCTGATCCGCAACCAGTCGGCGATGACCTTGTGGACCGGTCCGCCGACCTCGGCGGGATCCTCGTTCGCCAGGCCGGCGATCACCTCTGTGCCGACCGCGGTTTGGCGCCGGTGCGAGGTTTCCATCGCGTCCAGCACGTGCAGCCGGACGACTGGGCTCAGCGCGCCGAAATCGAGCCCGCGCACCGCCGCGTCGGCCGCGTCCAGCGCGTCCAGGGCGGCGGCCACTTCTGGCGGAACTTCGATCGAACGCATGTTCGAACAGTAAGCCGCGCGGCCCAGTGCGCGCCATCGAAAACGCGCCGGTTGTGGATAAACACCCGACTGTGGATCAATCGGCCCGGTCTAGGGTGAAACCCATGCGGGTAGGCGTCTTGGGAGCTAAAGGAAAAGTCGGTTCGGCGATGGTGGCCGGCGTGCAGGCCGCCGAGGATTTGACGCTGTCCGCCGAGGTGGATGCGGGGGACTCGCTCAGCCTGTTCACCGACGCCAAGACCGAGGTGGTCATCGACTTCACCCACCCCGACGTGGTGATGGGCAATCTGGAGTTCCTCATCGGCAACGGAATTCACGCCGTCGTCGGCACCACCGGCTTCACCTCCGAGCGGCTGGACCAGGTCGAAAGCTGGCTGGCCAAGAGCCCCAACACGAGCGTCCTCATCGCCCCCAACTTCGCGATCGGGGCGGTGCTGTCCATGCACTTTGCCAAGCAGGCGGCGCGCTTCTTCGATTCGGTCGAGGTGATCGAGCTGCACCATCCGCACAAGGCCGACGCCCCATCGGGCACCGCCGCCCGCACCGCCAAGCTGATCGCCGAGGCCCGAAAAGGCTTGCCGCCCAACCCCGATGCCACCAGCACCGGCCTGCCCGGCGCCCGGGGCGCGGACGTCGACGGCATCCCCGTGCACTCGGTGCGGCTGGCCGGGCTGGTCGCGCATCAGGAGATCCTGTTCGGCACCGAGGGGGAGACGCTCACCATCCGCCACGACAGCCTGGACCGCACCTCGTTCGTGCCCGGCGTGTTGCTGGCGGTGCGGCGCGTCGCCGAACGCCCCGGCCTGACCGTCGGGCTCGAGCCCCTGCTCGACCTGCAATGAACGACCTGCAATGAACGCAGCCCTGCGCACCCAGTTGCTGATCGCGTTCCTGTGCGTGGCGATGCTGGCGTACTTCGTGCTGCTGGGGCGGATGGCCGTAGCGATGATCGCCTCGGGCCGGGCGGCCGCCGTGGGCCTGGGGCTGGCGGTGCTGATCATGCCCCTGATCGGGCTGTGGGCCATGGTGGCGACGCTGCGGTTCGGGTTCGCCCACCAGAAGCTGGCCGATCTGATCGCGGCCGACGGCATGGAGCTCGACACCAGCGCGCTGCCGCGGCGGGCGTCCGGCCGCATCGAACGGGGCGCCGCCGACGCGCTGTTCGCCTCGGTGCGCACCGAAGTCGAAGACCACCCCGACGACTGGCGGCGCTGGTACCGGCTGGCCCGCGCCTACGACTACGCCGGGGACCGCCGCCGCGCGCGCGAAGCCATGAAGACGGCGCTGGAGTTGCAGGGCCTGTCTCTTATACACATC
>NZ_LATC01000144.1:0-9065 GCF_001414075.1 Mycobacterium sp. UM_11
TGTGTATAAGAGACAGTCGCAGAACGCCTCGACGTCCTCGGCGGAGGCGCCCGCGAGATGGGGCGGTTCGCCGAAACCCTCGTCGAAGGACAGCTGCTCGACGACGGGCACCACGCTACGCACGGCGTCGAAGACGCGCCGGCTGGCCACCCCGTACACCACGCCGCGCGGCGGCAACACCACCGCGGTCACGCCCACCATGCGGCGGGCCTGGTGCATCGGCATGGCCGAGCGGGCGCCGAACACGCGGGCCTCGTAGCTGGCGCCGGCCACCACGCCCCGCCCGCCCAGGCCGCCGACCAGCACCGGCCGTCCCCGCAGGGTCGGCCGGGTGAGTTGTTCGACCGAGGCGAAGAACGCATCCATGTCCAGGTGCAGCACCCAACGGGACTCCACGCAATCGATGCTATGGGTCTAGCGTCGGTTGTTATGGACGTCGCCGACAACGCACCGGGGTCTCGGTGGCAGCGCCTGCGCCACCAATGGAACGAGCGGCTGCAACCCGGTGAGCAGGCCACGGTGTTGGCCTGGGCGTCGTTCACCCTCACCTTCGCCGGGCTACGGAGCCTCACGCACTGGATCCGCGCCGGCCACGGCCCGTCGGGGGGCGGTATGTCGATGGGCGGCAAGCACTTTCACCACTACAACATCGGCATCGGGTTGCTGGCGACGGTGGGCGGCCTGGGGCTGCGGGGCACCGACAGGCAGCGGCGGCATCCCGCGGCGGCCCTCGCGTACGGCGCCGCGAACGCCATGATCGTCGACGAGCTGGCCCTGCTTCTGGACCTCAAGGACGTCTACTGGGCAAGCGATGGGCGCGAAAGCGTCGACGTCGCGGTGGGCCTCATCGCCGCCGGCGCGACCGTCGCGGTGGGCATGCCGTTCTGGCCTCACGCCCACCGGGCGCTGCGCTCGCGCACCTAGGCGAGACCGGACCGATTGTCCGGCCTCGCCCGACCTCAGGGATGCTGCGGCGGTTGCGGGTGGATCGGCTGCGGGTGAACCGGCTGCGGCGGGTGACAGGCGAGGCACTGGATCGGTGGGTGGCCGCTCGGCGCGGGCTGGCCACCGCCCTGCTGGCTGCCACCTTGGTAGGGCGGCACCGGTATCGGAACGGGCACGGGCACGATCACCGGCGGGGCGTTGACGGTCACATTGGGAGGGGGCGGCGGGGCGGCCGGGGGCGCCACGGGTGCCGGCGCCCGCGGCGGTGCGGGCGCGATCACGACGGGCGCCTCCCCACCGCCGACGGGTCCGGGCGAAAGGGCGTCCGGAGGGGTGGGCGCCGGCGGCGGGGCCGGCGCCACGGGCGGCGGCGCGACCGCGCTGGGGGCCGGCGTCATCGAACCGACGCTGGAATTCGGAACCACGACGGCGGGTTTGTGGTCCTTGGAGCCGTCGATCAGCAGCAGGCCGAGCCCGGCGACCGCTCCGAACGCCGCGACCACCGCCCCCGCCAGCAGGGCGCTCGTTCCCCGCGAGCGCGGCTTCGCGATCACGTTGGTGGCCGCCGAGTCGTCAAACTCGCCGGGCTGGGACAGCGAACCGTCCTCGATCTCGGGGTCGCCCAGCGGGCTCGAGGCCCATGCCTCGCCGACGGTCAGGTCCTCGTGCGGGAGGGCGGCGAAGGTCGTCGACTGAAAGTCTTCGATGGCGCTCATGGCTGTTCCTCACTGTGGTCGCGACCCCCGATGGGCCGCCGTCACAGGTAGGAGCAGCCAGCCCGGACGGCGCGGACACTTTTTTCGGGAAAAAATGCGGCGAATACCTCATGCGCCGAAGCGGTCAATCGCGCACAGTAGGTTGACGAGCGCTCGAGAACCGGGCGTGAAAGGACTGCCGTGTCATTGTTGGGAAGCCTGAAGGCGGCGCGGGCCGAGGCACGGCGCGCCAGAGACGCCGAGTTCGCCCGCCTGGTCGCATTGCCGCCGACGGAGGAGCTGGCCGCGCAACTCATGGCCGCATTCGGGCCCGACGGGCCCAAGCGCGGCAAACCGTTGACCCAGTACGACGTCATCAAATGGGTGCTCCGCCGTGCGGAGTTCACTTCCCGCGGCCAGCGAGCCATGAGCTTCAAAAAGCTCGTCGGGCCCGTGCGTGAGGCCCTGCAGGTGTTGGAGCACAGCGAACTGGTCTACCTGAGCGTCGGGGGCGAGGGGAAGCCCGACAAGTGGCATCCCACCAATCGGGGAATGGTAGCGCTGGACGAAGGGTATGACGCTGTCGCGCAATGCATCTCGGCCCGACGGCTAGGGCAAGACGGAACCCGGTGAGCCGAGATGCAGGCGCCACCGAGGCCGAATTGTTGGGATCGGGAGCGCGGCCGGGACGGTTCGCTGGCATAGCGATGCAGACCATCGCCCGAGGACACACGCGAAAGGAACGACCATGAAGTTCAGGGGCCGCGCGCAGCACGACCCGGCGCTCAACCAGCAGGCCGCCGCCGTGGCGGCGGAAATCCTGCGTCAACCGGTTGAGGCGGCCGCGCGATGCGAGCAGACGTCGACCAAAGCCATGCAGATGTATCCGTCGGCCGGGGGCGAGGTGAATTGGCGAAGCGTGCCCAACGGCACCGGCCTACCGAAGAGTTTCATCTTGGCCGTCACCGCGTCTGGCGTCTACGCGCTCGAAGACAAGCAGCACCGAGGCGTCCTGGTGCCCGGCAACGTCCTCAAGGCGTGGGATCGCTCGGGCTTTCGGGCCCAGGCCGGCAACGACGTGGCGGCCAGGGCGCGCGGGCTGGCCGACGACCGGCAGATCATCACCCTGTGGCTGCCGATCGACGGCGACAGCGGCCGGGTGGCGCAGCAGATCGCCGCGCAGCGGGCGGCTTCCGGCCAGCGCATCCCGGCCCTGCCGCACGCCTTCGTCATCGCCAAGGACGAGTCGGGCCAACGCATCATCGACGCGCTGGGCGCCGCGGCGGCGCCGCCGCAAGGTGCCGGGCCGAACATCGTCATCGGCGGCCGGCGGCTCGAAGACATCGTCGCGGGCGCCGCGCCGCAACGCCCGGCCGCCGAGCGCCTGCGCGAGCTCGAGGAGCTGCGCGCGGCCGGGGCGATCACCGACGCCGATTACACCCGCAAGCGGGCGGAGATCATCGCGGCGATCTGAGTCGCGAGTGCCGAGGGCGCGGGCCCCGGGGGCGCCGCCCGCCCGCGGCACGTCGTTGCGCGGCGCGCGCGGTCAACCCGGCTATGCCCGTGCTGTTGCTCGTTTCCTGCCGCCGCGACGAGATCGGCGAAGACCATCCCCGCCGATCGCCTTCATGTGCCCCTGAGCGCGCCTTACACCTTGGCGATGCTCACCCGGACCCCGTCGCCGATGTCGGCGCCGTCGGCGGGTTCCCCGAATTCGAAACGGGTGGCAAGGATCTCGCCGGCGATCAGGTCGCGATGCGCGGCCGCCCAGTCGGCCCGCTCGGCCGGAACCGACATCACCACGGCGATCCGGTCGGACACCTCCAGCCCGGTCGACTTGCGCAGCTCCTGCAGCTCGCGGATGCGGTCCTTGGCCCAGCCCTCGGCCTCGAGCTCCGGGGTCACGGTGCCGTCCAGCACGACCAGGCCGGAGCCGTCGGGCAGCGCCGCCGTGTAATCCGGGTCGGCGGCGACCAGCCGGGAGCTGTATTCCTCGGGTTGCAGCACCGCGGGCCCGGCCGTCAGCGTGCCGTCGGGGTTGACGACGCCCTCCCCCGCCTTGACCGCCTTGATGGCGGCCTGCACGTCCTTGCCCAGCCGCGGCCCGGCCACGCGGGCGTTGACCGTGAGCTCGAAGGAGCCGTAGGTGTCGATCGCGTCGGTCAGCTCGACGCTCTTCACGTTGAGCTCATCGGCGATCAGGTCGGTGAACGGCTCCAGCCGGCGCGGGTTCTCCACGGCCACGGTCAATTTCGGCAGCGGCAGGCGCACGCGGAGTTTCTTGGCCTTGCGCAGGGAAGACGCGGCCGAGCACACCTCGCGGACCTGATCCATCGCGGCGACCAGGTCGGGGTCGGCGGGCAGCGCTTCGGCGTCGGGCCAATCGGTGAGGTGCACCGACCGCCCGCCGGTGAGGCCGCGCCAGATGATCTCGGTGACCGATGGAAGCAGCGGCGCGGCCACCCGGGCCGTCACCTCGAGCACGGTGTGCAGGGTGTCGATGGCGTCGGCGTCCTCTTCCCAGAACCGCGAACGCGACCGTCGCACATACCAATTCGTCAACGCCTCGGTGAACTGGCGAAGCTGCTCGCAGGCCCGCGAGATGTCGCAGGTGTCCATCTCACCGGTCAGGTCGTCGCGCAGTTCGGCGAGCTTGGCCAGGATATAGCGGTCCAGCACCTGCGGCGAATCGGTGCGCCAGGTGCCGACTTTGGGCGCGTAGAGGGCCAAGAAGCTGTACGCGTTCCACAGCGGCAGCAGCACCTGGCGCACGCCGTCGCGGATGCCCTGCTCGGTGACGATCAGGTTGCCGCCCCGCAGGATCGGCGAGGCCATCAGGAACCACCGCATGGCGTCGGAGCCGTCGCGGTCGAACACCTCGCTCACGTCCGGGTAGTTGCGCAGCGACTTGCTCATCTTCTGGCCGTCCGACCCGAGCACGATCCCGTGCGCGACACAGGTTTTGAACGACGGGCGATCGAACAGCGCGGTGGCCAGCACGTGCAGCGTGTAGAACCAGCCGCGGGTCTGCCCGATGTACTCGACGATGAAGTCCCCCGGGTAGTGCGTGTCGAACCACTCCGCGTTCTCGAACGGGTAGTGCACCTGGGCGTACGGCATCGAGCCCGAGTCGAACCACACGTCGAGCACGTCGGGGATGCGGCGCATGGTGCTGCGGCCGGTCGGGTCGTCGGGGTTGGGCCGGGTCAGCTCGTCGATGTAGGGCCGGTGCAGATTGGTGGGCCGCACCCCGAAGTCGCGCTCCAGCTCGTCGAGGCTGCCGTACACGTCGATGCGCGGGTACGCCGGATCGTCGGACTTCCACACCGGAATGGGGCTGCCCCAGTACCGGTTTCGCGAGATCGACCAGTCGCGCGCGCCCTGCAGCCACTTGCCGAACTGGCCGTCCTTGACGTGTTCGGGGTACCAGGTGATCTGCTGGTTGAGTTCCACCATCCGGTCGCGAAACGCGGTGACCGCGACGAACCAGGACGACACCGCGCGATAGATCAGCGGGTTACGGCAGCGCCAGCAGTGCGGGTACGGGTGCTCGTAGGTCTCGTGGCGGAGCAGCACCGCGCCGTTGGCCGCCGCGGGGCCGCTGCCGTTCTTCAAATCCCGGATGATGTTCGGGTTGGCGTCGAAAACGCGCTGCCCCTGGTAATCCGGGACGCTGGCGTCGAAGCGGCCCTTGGAATCGACCGGCGTGACCGGCACGATGCCGGCCTTGTCGGTGGTCGCCATGTCGTCCTCGCCGTAGGCCGGCGCCATGTGCACGATGCCGGTGCCGTCCTCGGTGGTGACGAAGTCCCCGGGCAGCACCTGAAAAGCCTTGGGGCTGTCCATGAAATACGGGAACGGCGGCACGTAGCGGGTGCCGAGCAGGTCGGCGCCGGAGAAGGTGCCCAGGATCTCGGGCTCGTCACCCAGCTCGCGGGCGTACGCCGCCAGCCGGGGCTGCGCCAGCACGAAACGACGGTCGCCGGCCGCGACCTCGACGTAGGTGACCTCGGGATTGACAGCGACCGCCAGGTTCGACGGCAGGGTCCACGGCGTGGTGGTCCACACCAGCAGGTGGGCGCCGGCCAGCGGGCCGTCGGCCACCCGGAAGCCGACGGTCAGCGCCGGGTCCTGGCGGCTTTGGTAAACGTCGTCGTCCATGCGCAATTCGTGGTTGGACAACGGGGTTTCGTCGCGCCAGCAGTACGGCAGGACGCGGTATCCCTCGTAGGCCAGGCCCTTGTCCCAGAGCTGCTTGAACGCCCAGATCACCGACTCCATGTAGGACAGATCGAGCGTCTTGTAGTCGTTGTCGAAGTCGACCCAGCGGGCCTGCCGGGTGACGTACGCCTGCCATTCGTCGGTGTAGCGCAACACCGAGGCGCGGCACGCGTCGTTGAACGCGGCGATGCCCATCTCGTCGATCTGCGATTTGTCGTTGATGCCGAGCTGGCGCTCGACCTCGAGCTCGGCGGGCAGCCCGTGCGTGTCCCAGCCGAACCGGCGCTCCACCTTGTAGCCGCGCATGGTGCGATACCGCGGGACGATGTCCTTCACGTAGCCGGTCAGCAGATGCCCGTAGTGCGGCAGCCCGTTGGCGAACGGCGGGCCGTCGTAGAACACGTATTCCTCTGCGCCGTCACGGCGGGCGATGCTGGCGCGGAACGTGTCGTCGCGGGCCCAGTAGTCGAGGACTTCGAGCTCGAGGGCCGGGAAGTCGGGTGGGCCGCTCGCCGGCTTGGGATAAGCCCGGGCTTGCGCGTTCTCTGTCACGGTGGCGTCGTCTCCTGCGTGCCTATGGCCAGGCCGGGGACGACGACGCGCTTTCTGCGCGAGCGCCGCGGTACCACCCCGCTTGCCACGCCGTCGCGTGGCCGCTCGTTTCCAGGCTGTGACGGGCCCACCCGTTCGGTTCTACTGAGCCGGCCAGAGAACGAAGCCGGCTGTTCTTCCGAAGGCTCCCCGGTGATGCCGGATCGACGCCAGTGGCTCGATTCTACTCAGGCGCGGCACCCCAAGGGGCTACCTGGCCTCAGGAAACACCTGCGGCCGGGTAGCCCCTTGGAGCCCTGGTTGGTCGCTGTTCATCGATCAGGCCTGGATTTCGAGCACACCGGCCCGCAGCAGCGCCGCGTACAGGTGGCGCAGCGGGATGCTCAGCAGCCGGGTGGCGCCTTCCACCAGCGGGTCGCCGGCGAAGACGGGGGTGTTGGCCTTGCCGACGGCCTTCTTGCGCACCGGGGCGGTCTCGCCGTCGCGCACCACCTTCAGTGTGCGGGCGGGCGCTACGGTGGCCACTTCGTCGTAGAGAGCTACGGTCATGGTCGTCTCCTGACGGGTTCGAACGGGGACTGATTGGATGGACGTGCCCCGTCCCGTAGCGGTTCCGATCCCAGAACGCTTGGCCGATAAGCCAGTTAGCGTGCGACGCCTCAGCCGAGAACGCCGTGCCGGAGACCGGATCGGGACGAGACGGAGTTCGGACTTCGGTCCGGACTGTCGCTGGAACTCATGTGTCCCTCACCTCCTCGTGGTCACGACGCATGCGGGGCCCGCACGCGATCACGCGCAGCATGAGGAGCAGAAACCCGACGACCGTCGGAGATCCGCACCCCTCTCGTCAGAGCTTTGGCACCACACGACGTGTCCGATGTCCGGAAGCCACCTGGGCTCAACCCTTAAGCCGGGAGGAGCTGTCCTGACCCGGGGCGTCTTTCGACGTTCGGGGTCAGTGGCCTGTATTCGTGTAGACGCCTCACCTAACGAGGTGCTTACCCGACCGATAATGCACGACGGGTCCGACGCGGTCAAACCCATCGGCGCGGGGTTTCGCAATCTTTACGTTTCTGTGCGGGGGCCCCATAGGTTTCTGCCAGGATCACCGCCCTGACCTGGGCGTACGACTCGGCCGCTGGACATCGTTTGGTCATCTGGGGTTTGCCGGTCGGGTGGTGGCGGCCGGCAGGCCCGCGGCGCAAACGCGCGTGCGTCCAGGGCGGAGGTCGTCGGCGTGTCGCCGCCGTGGGCGCACACCGAAAGCCTTGGGCGCACACGCGAAACGGCGCCGGCGGGCGTCAGCGCTCGATCAAGCCCTCGAGCCGCCCCACGGTGTCGATGAACTCCTCGACCATGTCGAGCACCACCGCCCGCGTCGGACGAACCCGGTCAAGAGAGCCCACGACCTGGCCGACGAAGTAGGTGGCCAGCTCGCGCGCCTTGGCCCCGGGGTGGGCGGCCGCGGAGTTGATGCGCACCTGCGGCTCGGTGACCAGCGCGGTCTGCAAGGGCATGCCGAGGGGGTCGGGTTTTTCCGGGCGGTCCCATTCGTCGGTCCAGGCCGTGCGCAGCATCCGCGCGGGCTTGCCGGTCAGCGACCGCGACCGCACGGTGTCCGAGGAGGTGGCGGCCAGGAACTTGTCCTTGACCACCGGCGGCGTCTCGGCCTCCTCCGTGGTCAGCCACACCGAGCCGCACCAGACGCCCCCGGCGCCCAGCGCCAGCGCCGCCGCGATCTGGCGGCCACGCGCGATGCCGCCCGCGGCGAGAACCGGCACCGGCGACACCGCGTCGACGACCTCGGGCACCAGGACCATGGTGGCGACCTCACCGGTGTGCCCGCCGGCCTCGGTGCCCTGCGCGACGATCAGGTCGACCCCGGCGGCCGCGTGCCGTTGCGCGTGCCGCGTGGTCCCGGCCAAGGCGGCCACCAGCACGTCGCGGTCGTGGGCGCGTTCGACGAGATCCGCCGGGGGCGGCCCGAGCGCGCTGGCGACCAGCCGGACGCCGTCGTGGGCGAATGCCACGTTCAGCAGCGGCTCGTAACCCTTGGGCGAAATGTTGAGCCCGCCGGCGGAGGCGCGCGCCTCCTGCGCCGGCGCGGTGATTCCATAGCGGGCCAGGATGTCGTCGACGAACGCGCGGTGTTCCTCGGGCAGCCGCGCCCGCGCCTGCGCGGCGTCGATGCCGCCCTCGTCCGCCCCGACGTACTTGGGCGGCAACAGCAGGTCCACCCCGAAGGGCTTGCCGCCCGTCTGCTCGGCGATCCACGCCAGCTCGCTGTCGAGTCGCTGGGGGCTGTGCGCGACCGCGCCGAGGACGCCGAAGCCGCCCGCGTTGGTCACCGCGGCCACCACATCGCGGCAGTGGCTGAACGCGCAGATGGGGAATTCGACGCCGAGCATCTCGGCGACTGTCGTTCGCATTGCCCGACGCTAAAGAGCTATCGATCGATATGTCAATCGATTACGGCCGCCGCCGGCGACCGCCCGTCCGGCGGCCAGCTGGACACCCCCTCTTCGAGCGGCACTTGCAGGCTGTGCAGGATCGAGGCGACCATCCGCCAGGCGCCGATGGCGGTGACCAGCTCGATGAGAACCGTTGTGTCACCCTGTAATTCACGCTCGCAGGCCTGTCTCTTATACACAT
>NZ_LATC01000145.1:0-8814 GCF_001414075.1 Mycobacterium sp. UM_11
CCAGCCCGTCGACCACCGACTGCAGCCGCGCCAGGCGGTCGCCCAGGTTGGAGCCGACGGACAGCACCACCCAGGTCATAGGCGCCGCTCCGCCGGGATCACCGAACCGCGGCCGCCACGCCGAGACCGGCGCACCACGACCGCGACGTCGTCGAACTGCTGGGGGATGGGGGCCCGCGGCTTGTGCACCACCACCTCGACGGCATGCACCCGCCCGTCTGCCATCACCCCGTCGGCGATTTCGCCCCCGACGGTTTCGATCAGGTTGCGCGGCGGACCGGCCACCACCTCGGCGGCGAGCTGGGCCAGGGCCGCGTAGTCGTACGTGTCGGCCAGTTCGTCGCTGGCGGCCGCCGCGGCGAGGTCGATCCACACGGTGATGTCGACGACGAAGTCCTG
Source organism: Mycobacterium sp. UM_11 (assembly GCF_001414075.1). Classification (NCBI taxonomy): domain Bacteria; kingdom Bacillati; phylum Actinomycetota; class Actinomycetes; order Mycobacteriales; family Mycobacteriaceae; genus Mycobacterium; species Mycobacterium sp. UM_11. Next base: position 400 of record NZ_LATC01000145.1, read on the forward strand.
CCCGTCGGCGCGCTCGTGATCGAAGACTCCGTGCCGCCCACGAATCGTCAAACCCCGCAACTCGATTCGATCAGCCATCGTCTCCGGCCCGCCATGTTTCGGTGTGCGCCCAGGCCCCCACCACCTTGAGGGCGTCGGCGGTGGCCCGCACGTCGTGCACGCGAACGCCCCACGCCCCGTATAGCGCCGCCAGCGCGGAGATCACCGCGGTGGCGGTCTCGCGGCCGGCGGGCGGTCGCGGCGAGCCGTCCGGCCCGGCCAACAACGTACCGAGGAACCGCTTCCGCGATGCGCCCAAGAGCACCGGGATTCCGGTGGCGACCAACTGGGGCAGCGCGCGGAGCAGCGCCCAATTGTGTTGAGCCGTCTTGGCGAACCCGAGGCCCGGGTCGATCACCAGCTTCGCGGGGTCGACGCCCGCGGCCACCGCCGCGTCGACGCTGGCGAGCAGCTCGGCCCGCACTTCGCCCACCACGTCGTCGTAATGGGTGTCCGCATGCGGGCGGTCGGCGGCCACCGACCGCCAGTGCATCAGCACCCAGGACACGCCGGCGTCGGCGACCAGCGGCGCCATCGCGGGATCGGCGCGTCCCCCCGACACGTCGTTGACGATGCGCGCGCCGTGCTGCAGCGCGGCCCGCGCGACGTCGGCGTGCATGGTGTCGATGCTTACCGTAATCCCCTCTGCCACAAGCTCTTTGACGACGGGGATCACCCGGGACGTCTCGACCTGGGAGTCGATCCGGGTGGCGCCGGGCCTGGTCGACTCCCCACCGACATCGACGATGTCCGCGCCGTCGGCCGCCAGCGCCAGACCGTGCGCCACCGCGTTAGAAGTATCGAGATAGCGGCCACCATCGGAGAACGAGTCGTCAGTGACGTTCAGGACTCCCATAACCTGCACAGGCGCCGGCTCACTTACGCAGGATGAGGTCGAGCGCTTCCGCTCGAGACGCCGCGTTGCTCTTGAACTGTCCGCGCACCGCCGACGTGGTGGTGACCGCGCCGGGCTTGCGTACGCCGCGCATGGCCATGCACAGGTGCTCGGCCTCGATCACGACGATCACGCCCCGCGGATTGAGTTTCTTCATCAGCGCGTCGGCGATCTGGCTGGTGAGCCGTTCCTGCACCTGCGGCCGCTTGGCGTAGAGGTCGACCAGTCGCGCGATTTTCGACAGCCCGGTGACCCGGCCGTCGGAGCCGGGGATGTAGCCGACGTGGGCCACCCCGTGGAACGACACCAGGTGGTGTTCACACGTGGAATACAGCGGGATCTCCTTGACCAGCACCAGTTCGTCGTGTTCTTCGTCGAACATGGTGTTGAGCACGCTGTCGGGATCGGTGTAGAGCCCGGCGAACATCTCGCGGTAGGCGCGGGCGACGCGGGCCGGCGTCTCCCGCAGGCCGTGCCGGTCGGGGTCCTCCCCGATGGCGTACAGCAACTCCCGGACCGCGGCCTCGGCGCGCTCCTGGTCGAACACCCGGATAGGGGGATCGGCGGTGTCCGGCCCCAAATCCGTCAAGGCCATCGAATCCTCCGTTCGTCAGCCGTGGGCCGGTGGGTTGGACCGGCTCACGTCGTCGTCCTGCTGGTCGGGAGACTTCCCGCCGGCCGGGTTGGGCAGGCTCGGCGGCGGGTAGGGCGGATACGGCGGGTAGGGGGGCTGCGCCTGACCCTGCGGGTGGCCGGGCTGGCCTTGATAACCCGGGTGGTGCCCCGCCGGCTGCGGAAAGTAAGGCTGCTGCGGGGCCTGCGGCGGCGGATACCAGTAATTCGGCTGCTGGTCCGGCGGCGGCCACCCCGGTGCGTGCCAGCCCGCCGGCGCGCCGTAGTCCGGCTGGGTGGGGGCATGCGGCGCGCCCGGGCGGTGGCCGGCCCCTTGCGAGCCCTGAGAACCATTGCCGCCGTTGTTGTTTCGCTCGGCCTCCGCTCGCGCGGCCGCGGCCTCGCTGGCGCGCGCGATGGCGGCCTTGAACGCCGGCTCGGGGACCGGTGGCGGCCACGGCTCGCCACGCTCCATCGCCAGCTCGCCGGGCGTCTTGATCGGCGGCTTGTCGGACGGGATGCGGCCACCGAAGTCGTCGAACATGGTGAGCCGGGGCCGCTTTTCGACATCGGCAAAGATGCCCTCCAGCTCGGCCCGGTGCAGGGTTTCCTTTTCCAGCAGCTGGCCGGCCAACGTGTCGAGCACGTCGCGGTATTCGGTGAGGATCTCCCATGCCTCGGTGTGGGCCGCCTCGATCAGCTTTCGGATTTCGTCGTCGATGTCGCGGGCGACCTCGTGGGAGTAGTCGGCCTGGGTCCCCATGGTGCGGCCCAGGAACGGGTCGCCGTGTTCGGTGCCGTACTTGACGGCGCCCAGCTTGGAACTCATCCCGAATTCGGTGACCATCGCGCGGGCCACCTTGGTCGCCTGCTCGATGTCGGACACCGCGCCGGTCGTCGGCTCCCGGAAGACCAGTTCCTCGGCGGCGCGGCCGCCCATGGCGAACACCAGCTGCGCGACCATCTCCGAGCGGGTACGCAGGCCCTTGTCTTCCTCGGGCACCGCCACCGCGTGGCCCCCGGTGCGTCCCCGTGCCAGGATCGTCACCTTGTAGATCGGCTCGATGTCCGGCATCGCCCAGGCGGCCAGGGTGTGGCCGCCCTCGTGGTAGGCGGTGATCTTCTTTTCCTGCTCGCTGATGATCCGGCCCTTGCGGCGCGGCCCGCCGATCACCCGGTCCACCGCCTCCTCGAGCGCGGCGCCGGTGATGACGGTGCCGTTCTCCCGGGCGGTCAGCAGGGCCGCCTCGTTGATGACGTTGGCCAGGTCCGCGCCGGTCATGCCGACGGTGCGCTTGGCCAGCCCGTCGAGGTCGGCGTCCGGGGCGATGGGCTTGCCCTTGGAGTGCACCTGCAGCACCGCACGGCGGCCCGCCAGGTCGGGGTTGGACACCGGGATCTGCCGGTCGAAGCGGCCGGGCCGCAGCAGCGCGGGATCGAGGATGTCGGGCCGGTTGGTGGCCGCGATCAGGATGACCCCGGCGCGCGGGTCGAAGCCGTCCATTTCGACCAGCAACTGGTTCAGCGTTTGTTCGCGCTCGTCGTGGCCGCCGCCCAGGCCGGCGCCGCGCTGGCGACCGACGGCGTCGATCTCGTCGACGAAGATGATGCACGGGTTGTTCTGCTTGGCCTGCTCGAACAGGTCGCGCACCCGCGAGGCGCCGACGCCGACGAACATCTCGACGAAGTCCGAGCCGGAGATGGTGAAGAACGGCACGCCGGCTTCCCCGGCCACCGCGCGGGCCAGCAGCGTCTTACCGGTCCCGGGCGGGCCGTAGAGCAGCACGCCCTTGGGGATCTTGGCGCCCAGCGCCTGATAGCGGCCGGGGTTCTGCAGGAAGTCCTTGATCTCGTAGAGCTCTTCGACGGCCTCGTCGACGCCCGCAACGTCGGCGAACGTGGTCTTGGGCATGTCCTTGTTCAGCAGTTTGGCCCGGGATTTGCCGAACCCGAAGCCCATTCGCGCGCCGCCTTGCATGCGGGAGAACATCACGAACAGACCCACCAGCAACAGCAGCGGCAGCACGTAGACCAGCAGCTCGCCCAGGATGCTGCCCTGATTGACGACGGTGCTGACCTTCGCGTTCTTGGCGCTCAGCGCGTTGAACAGGTCGACCGCGTACCCGCTCGGGTATTTGGTGATGATCTTGTCGGAGTTGTCGGTGTCGTTGTTGCCCTTTTTCAGGGTCAACCGCAGCTGCTGCTCACGGTCGTCGATCTGCGCGTTCTTGACGTTGTCGCCGTTGATCTGCGCCACCGCCACCGACGTGTCGACGGGCTTGTAGCCGCGGGTGTCGTCGCTGAAATAGAAGAACGACCAACCGAGCAGCACCACGACCGCAATCGCCGTGATGGTGCGAATAACGTTTTTCCGGTTCATCAATCATCGGCCTTGCCGGCCAGGTCCTTCCCCGATATTCACGCAGCTAGAAAAGTCCAGGTTACCGCTCGTGGCGATCGCGAGCCCGGCAGAGCCGGGGCGAAGCGGGTCGCCACCATCTGCACGGTGGCGATCGCGAGCCCCGGCAGAGCCGGGGCGAAGCGGGTCGCCACCGCCTCTCGATACAACGACCGGGGGTTCCCTCCCGCCGGGCCGAGCGTCACGCCAGCGCGACGCCGGGCGGCGGCGGTCACGCCAGCGTGACGTTCGGCGGCCGGCGCGGCGGCCCGACGTCTCGTCATTCGTAGTACCGGGCCTCGATCACGTTGCCATCCGGATCGGCGAAGTAGTACGCCTGCGGCGCCCAACCGCGGGCCCCGAAATTGGGGCCGAGCCGCGCGCCGGTGTCCACGCCCTCCGCCTGCAGGCGTTGGTCCAGCGCGTCGTATTCGGACTTCGACAGCGCAAGGCAGACGTGGTTCACCGGGTGTCCGGCGCTGCCGTCGACCCGCGTCAGGGACTCGGTACCGGCGACACCTGCAACCGGCATCAGGTCGATGATCGAGTCCTCGCACACCCGCACGCTCGGGAAGGGCGCGTCGCCGGCCTCGAACTCGGCGAACCGGACCGGAGCCAATCCGACCACCCGCGTATAGAAATCCATCGCGACGCGCGGATCCTTCGTCCACAGGACGACGTGGTCGAGCCGCCTCATCGGATCCACCTGCTTCCAAGAAATGCGCGGGCTTTACGGCGATATCTACCAGCCGAGCAAAGCCGTTGGAATGCTATTCGCAATCAGCGCGAATACTTCTCAGCCCCGCAGGGGTTGTGCTTTGGTGGCATGGTGCTCAAATCAACCGAACGGTTAGTGGAGACCAACGGTGTGCGGCTGCGGGTGATCGAGGCGGGCGAACGCGGCGCACCCGTGGTGATTTTGGCCCACGGATTTCCCGAGCTGGCCTACTCGTGGCGCTACCAGATACCGGTGCTCGCCGAGGCCGGCTACCACGTGCTGGCCCCGGATCAACGCGGCTACGGCGGCTCGTCTTGTCCCGACCCCATCGAGGCTTACGACATTCACCACCTCACCGCCGACCTGGTCGGCCTGCTCGACGACGTCGGGGCCGAACGGGCCGTCTGGATCGGGCACGACTGGGGCGCCGCCGTCGTGTGGAACGCCCCGTTGCTGCACCCGGATCGGGTCGCGGCCGTCGCCGCGCTCAGCGTGCCGGTGACGCCGCGCCCGCACGTGGCGCCGACGAAGGCCTGGCGCAAGATGTTTGGCGAGAACTTCTTCTACATCCTGTACTTTCAGGAGCCCGGCGTGGCCGACGCCGAATTGAACGCCGATCCCGCCCGGGTGATGCGACGCATGATGGGCAGCCTGCGCGCCGACGGCAAGGATGCACTGGTGCGGATGGCCACCCCCGGCCCGGAAGGCTTCCTCGAGCGGCTGCCCGAACCCGACGGGCTGCCGGATTGGATAAGTCAGGACGAGCTCGACCACTACATCGCCGAATTCACCCGTACCGGGTTCACCGGCGGCCTGAACTGGTACCGCAATTTCGACCGCAACTGGGAGACCACTCCCGAGCTGGACGGTGTGAAGATCTCGGTCCCGTGTTTGTTCATCGGCGGGACGGCCGATCCCGTCCTGTCGTTCACTCGCGCCGACCGCGCCGCCGACGCGATCACCGGCCCCTACCGCCAGGTGATGATCGACGACGCGGGGCACTGGTTGCAGCAGGAAAGGCCGGACGAGGTGAACGCGGCCCTGTTGGACTTCCTCAACGGATTGGAGTTGCGATGAGCGCCCCGCTGCGCTTCGGTGTCTTCATCACACCGTTTCACCCGATTGGCCAATCGCCAACGGTCGCTTTGGAATACGACATGGACCGGGTGGTCGCGCTGGACCGGCTCGGGTTCGACGAGGCCTGGTTCGGCGAACACCACTCCGGTGGCTACGAGCTGATCGCCTGCCCCGAGGTGTTCATCGCCGCCGCGGCCGAGCGGACCAAACACATCCGACTGGGTACCGGGGTGGTCTCGCTGCCCTACCACCATCCGCTGATGGTGGCCGACCGCTGGGTGCTGCTCGATCACCTCACCCGCGGCCGGGTGATGTTCGGCACCGGCCCGGGCGCCTTGCCGTCGGATGCCTACATGATGGGCATCGACCCGGTCGATCAACGGCACATGATGCAGGAGTCACTGGAAGCGATCCTCGCGCTGTTCCGCGCCGGACCCACCGAGCGAATCGACCGCCACACCGACTGGTTCACGCTGCGTGAGGCGCAGCTGCACATCCGGCCCTACACCTGGCCCTACCCCGAAATCTCCACGGCAGCAATGATTTCGCCTTCCGGTCCGCGGCTCGCGGGCGCGCTGGGGACGTCGCTGTTGTCGCTGTCGATGTCGGTCCCCGGCGGCTACGCCGCCCTCGAAACCACCTGGGACGTGGTGCGCGAGCAGGCCGACAAAGCCGGACGGCCCGAGCCGGATCGGGCCGACTGGCGCGTTCTGAGCATCATGCACATCGCGGACAGCCGGGAAAAGGCGATCGACGACTGCACCTACGGCCTGCAGGATTTCGCCAACTACTTCGGCGCGGCCGGGTTCGTCCCGCTGGCCAACACCGTCGACGGCGCCCAGACACCGCACGAGTTCGTCGAGGACTACGCGGCCAAGGGCAATTGCTGCATCGGAACCCCCGACGACGCGATCACCCACATCGAGGACTTGCTCGACCGCTCAGGCGGTTTCGGCACACTGCTGATGCTGGGCCACGACTGGGCCTCCCCCGAGGCGACGTATCACTGCTACGACCTGATGGCGCGCAAGGTGATCCCCCACTTCAAGGGACAACTCGAAGCGTCGCGTTCGTCGCACGACTGGGCCAAGGGCAACCGCGACCAGTTGATCGGCCGGGCGGGTGAGGCCGTGGTGAAGGCCATCACCGAGCACGTCGACGAACAGAAGGGGGTGAAAAGCTAGTGCGCGCCGCGGTATTGCGCGACGGCCGGATGGTCTACCGCGACGACGTAGCGGAGCCCGTGCCCGAGGCCGGTCAGGTGCTCGTCGGCGTGCGGGCCTGCGGCATCTGCGGCTCCGACCTACATTTCGCCGCGCACGGCGCACAGGTGCTGGAAATGACCGACCGGGTGGCCGGCGGCAAGGGCGGCATGCACGTCGACCTGAGCCACGACATCTTCATGGGCCACGAGTTCAGCGCCGAGGTGCTCGAGGCCGGGCCCGATACCGAAACCCACCCGCCGGGAACGCTGGTCACCTCCCTTCCGATACTGCTGTCCGCCAAGGGCGTTGAGCCCATCGTCTACAGCAACAGCACCATCGGCGGCTACGCCGAACGCATGCTGCTCTCGGCGCCGCTGCTGCTGCCCGTCCCCAACGGCCTGGACTTCAAACATGCCGCCCTGACCGAACCCATGGCGGTCGGGCTGCACGCCGTCAACAAGTCGAACATCGCCCCCGGCGAGACCGCCCTGGTAATCGGATGCGGCCCGATCGGCATCGCCATCATCGCGGCGCTGCGGGCTCGTGGCGTCGAAAACATTGTGGCGTCTGACTTTTCGCCGAAGCGCCGGGAACTCGCCACCGCCATGGGCGCGCATCAGACGCTGGACGCGGCGCAGGGCTCGCCGTTCGACTCCGTCAAACCCGCCGTGGTGTTCGAGGCGGTCGGAGTGCCCGGGGTGATCGACGACGTCCTGCTTCGGGCGCGGTCCGGCACCCGCCTGGTGGTCGCGGGCGTGTGCATGCAGCCCGACACCGTGCATCCCTTCTTCGCGATCGCCAAAGAGATCAACGTCCAGTTCGTGCTCGCCTATACTCCGGAAGAATTCACCGATTCGCTTCGGGCCCTGGCCGACGGTGACATCGACGTGAGCCCGCTGATCACGGGGGAGGTCGGCCTGGACGGGGTCGGCGCCGCCTTTGACGACCTCGCCGACCCCGAGCGACACTGCAAGGTTTTGGTCACCCCTTAGCCGCTAAGCCCAACTCGATCCGACGGCGCTGTCGGTGCCCGCCATGTTGCTGCCGGCGGTTTGCACGTTCTGCCCGTGGGCGTTGGCCTGCTCGTAGATCACCTGGAAGTTGCGGCCCAACTGAATGATGAACTCCTGGCACGCCGCCGAACCGGCACCGCCCCAAAAGTCCCCGGCGGCAAGCACATCGCGGACGATGGCCTGGTGCTCGGCCTCCAAAGACGCGGCTTGCGCGCGGATCAAGGCACCGTGGGCGTCGACATCGCCGAACTGGTAGTTGATGGTCATCGTTGTACGTCTCCTGTTTGTAGGGTGGGCTAGCTGCCCAGGATCTGCTGCGAGGCCTGCTCTTGCTGCTCGTAGTTGTTCGCGTCGCGGACCAGTCCGTCACGCACACCGTGGAGCATGTTGACGATGTTGCGGAAGGCCTGGTTGACCTGACCCATGGTGTCGTACGAGGTCGCCTGCGCCTGACCGCT
>NZ_LATC01000146.1:0-8717 GCF_001414075.1 Mycobacterium sp. UM_11
GACCAGCCCGAGCCTGACCAGCCCCGGCGCTGCCAGCCCCGGCTTGACGACCCCGGGCCTGGCGCCCACGACGCCGGGGCTCACCGCCCCCGGCGCGTTGCCGACCACCCCGGGTGCCGGAGTGGCGACCCCGGGCGCGGGGCTCAACCCGGCGCTTTCCAACCCCGGGCTGACCAGCCCGGCCGGCGTCGCGCCCGGACTGGGCAGTCCGACGGCCGCCGGTGAGGTGCCGATCACGGCCCCGGCCGCGTTGGACCCGGGCGCCGACGGGACCTACCCGATCCTCGGTGACCCGTCGTCCTTCGGCAACGGCTCGCCGATCGGCGGCGGCACGGGCCTCGGCACCGGTGGCGGCGGAAGCTCGAGCGGCGGCAGCGGCGGTCTGGTCAACGACGTCATGCAGGCCGCCAACCAGTTGGGCGCCGGTCAGGCCATCGACCTGCTCAAGGGCTTGGTGATGCCGGCGATCACGCAGGGACTGCACGGCGGCGCGGGCGCGCTGCCGGGCGCCGCCGGTGCCCTGCCGGGCGCGGCGGGTGCTCTGCCGGGCGCGGCCGCCGGCGCGTTGCCTGCCGCTGCGGGCGCCGCGGGCGCACTGCCCGGCGCGGCCGGTGCCCTGCCGGGTGCAGCGGGCGCCTTGCCCGCTGCCGCGGGGGCGTTGCCGGCCGCCGCGGGCGCTGCCGGGGCGTTGCCGGCCGCCGCGGGTGCGGCGCCGGTCCTGCCTCCCGTCTAGACCTTCGGGGAACCCTCCAACCAGACGGCACCGCAGATCTTTCTGCGGTGCCGTCGAATTTTGTCCACATTCCAGACGCCCAGCTCGTGTCGTCTCATCAATAACATTAGAAACACAAGTAACATCGGCTGGTGTCTCCTAGCCGTGGGCCGACGACGTTGCTCACCGCCATCGTGGCGACCGTCGTCATCGTGTCCTGGGTGGCGGACACGACGCGCGACCGCGGCACCGCCGGATCGCCGCCGGCCCGCGGCACCCAACTGGCCGAACAGCCGCTGGTCGGCCTGGGCGGGGGTGTGACCGTTCGCCAGATCAGCCAGGACACCCCGTTCTCCCTCGTCGCGCTCACCGGCGACCTGGCCGGCACGTCGACGCGGGTGCGGGCGAGGCGCCCCGACGGTTCCTGGGGGCCGTGGTACCAGACCGAGTACGAAACCGCGGCGCCCGACGGGGCGACGGCCGCCGGGTCCCTGGAGGGGCCGCGCGGCACCGACCCGGTGTTCGTCGGCACCACCACGACCGTCGAGATCGCGGTCACCCGTCCGATCGATGCGCCGCTGACCCAAGCGCCGCCCGCGCCGCCCAGCGAGGCCGCCCTCGGTTACAAGCCGGCGTCGCGCGAGCAGCCGTTCGGGCAGAACATCTCCGCGATCCTCATCTCGCCGCCGCAAGCGCCCACCGAAACGCAGTGGACCCCACCGTCCGGCGTCCTGATGCCCGGGCAGGCGCCCGCCATCATCAGCCGGGCGCAGTGGGGCGCCGACGAATCGCTGCGATGCGGTAGTCCCCAGTACGACAACGGGATTCGCGCGGCCGTCGTGCACCACACCGCGGGCAGTAACGACTACTCGCCGCTGGAATCGGCCGGGATCGTCAAGGCCATTTACACCTATCACAGCAAGACCCTGGGCTGGTGCGACATCGCCTACAACGCGCTGGTCGACAAGTACGGCCAGGTGTTCGAGGGCAGCGCCGGGGGGCTCACCAAAGCGGTCGAGGCGTTCCACACCGGCGGCTTCAACCGCAACACCTGGGGTGTGGCGATGATCGGCAATTTCGACGACGTACCGCCGACCCCGATTCAGCTGCGCACCCTGGGCCGGCTGCTCGGCTGGCGGCTGGGCCTGGACGGCGTCGACCCCAAGGGCACGGTCGCGCTGGAGTCGGCAGGCAGTCACTACACCACCTTCCCGGCCGGTTCCGTCGCGACGTTGCCGACCATCTTCACCCACCGCGACGTCGGCAACACCGATTGCCCGGGCAACGCCGCCTACGCCTTGATGGACGAAGTGCGCGACATCGCTTCGCATTTCAACGATCCGCCGGAGGAGTTGATCAAGGCCCTGCAGGGCGGCGCGATCTACGACCACTGGCAGGCGATGGGCGGGATGAACAGCGTGCTCGGCGCGCCGACCTCACCGGAAGACAGCGCCGAGGGCGACGCTCGGTACGTCACCTTCGCAAGGGGCGCCATGTACTGGTCGCCCGCAACCGGCGCCCAGCCCGTCACCGGCGCGATCTACGACGCCTGGGCGTCGCTGAGCTACGAACGAGGCCCGCTCGGTTTGCCAACCAGCGCGGAAATTCAAGAGCCGCTACAGATTACGCAGAATTTCCAGCACGGGACGCTGAACTACGACCGCCTCACCGGCGACGTCACCGAGGTCGCCGAGGGAATCACCACGCCGCTGTCGACCCAGCCCCCGAGCGGCCCAACTATTCCGCCCGAGCACTTTTCGCTGCCGGCGCACCCGTCGACCTAGGGGCTGAGCCACCAGCGTTCCAGCACCCGTCCCACCCCATCGTCGTTGTTGACGGTGGTGACCTCGTCGGCGGCGGCGAGCACGTCGGGGTGGGCATTGCCCATCGCCACGCCATGACCGGCCCAGCGCAGCATCGGTAGGTCGTTGGGCATGTCGCCGAACGCCACCACCTCCTCGCTGCCGATCTGCAGCGGCCTGGCCACCTCGTCCACACCTGTGGCCTTGCTGATGCCCAGCGGCACGATTTCCACCAGGCCGTTGTTGGTGGAGTAGGTGATATCGCCCTCCAGGCCGACATGCTTGGCCAGCGCGGCGGCCATATCGGCGCTGCGGGCCCCGTTGCGGCGGATCAGCAGCTTGATGGCCGGCGCGCTGAGCAGGTCCTCGATCGACACCTCGGTGTTGTCCGGGTTCAGCCACGCATGTTCGTAGCCGGGCGAGCTGATGAACTGCGGGGTCGCCGTGTCGTGGGCGCGCTCGCCGATTCGCTCGACGGCAAGGCCCGCGCCCGGGATGACGCGCGTGGCGATCTCGGCCAGCTCGGCCAGGGTGTCGACCGGCAGCGTTCGCGTGGACACCACCCGGTCGGTCGACGGGTCGTAGACGACCGCGCCGTTGGCGCACACCGCGATCGGCGCGAAGCCGAGCGCGTCGACCACGGGGCGTATCCAGCGCGGCGGGCGGCCGGTCGCCACGACGAACTTCGCGCCTGCGCCGACCGCGGCGCGGATGGCGTCGCGGGTGCGCGGGGTGATGGTTTCGTTGTCGTCGAAGAGGGTGCCGTCGACGTCGCAGGCGATGAGCGCCGGCTGGGTCACGTTGACGTCATCTGGTCAGTGCACTCCGCTCTGGTCCTGCCCCGGCCGGGTCACGCCGTCGGTGCCGTATTTCTGCATCCGCGCCTGCAGCTCCGACAGGCGGATCGCCCGGGAATCGTCCTGGGTGGGCGCGGCACCCCCGAGCCGCCGCGGCACCCAGAACTCGCCTTCCGGGTGCGGGTACTCCTCCTGCACCTGGTACAGCAACGCGTTCATCGCCTGGCGCAGCTCCGCGTTGAGCTGTTCGGGCGTCCCGCGCGGCGGCAGCGGCCGCCCGGCGGCGACGGTGATCGGAACCTTGTTGCGCCACACCTTCTTTGGATGATCCTTGGGCCAGATCCGATGGGCGCCCCAGACGATGACCGGCACGATGGGCACCTGGGCGTCCAGGGCCATCCGGGCCGCACCGGTCTTGAATTCCCGCAGCTCGAAGCTGCGGCTGATCGTGGCTTCGGGGTGCATCCCGATCAGCTCGCCCTGCCGCAGCCGCTGCGTGGCCAGCTCGAACGCGCCGTTCCCGTTAGTGCGGTCCACCGGGATCAGCCGGGCGTGGTTGATGACGTAGTTGACCGCCTTCACGTCGGCCATCTCCGCCTTGATCATGAAGTACGCGCGGCGGTGGCGTTCGCGCACGGCGAGCAGCGTCGGCAGCCAGTCCAGGTAGCTGGTGTGGTTCTGCGCCAGCAGCGCGCCGCCCCGCTCGGGGATGTTGTCCAGCCCCCGATACGTGAACTTGGTCCCCTGCATCGCGACCATCGGCGGCACGATCCACTCGCACAGCCGGTAGAACCCCTCAGGCATGTCGTCTCCTTCGCCTACCCTGACGGCCGTTCGCTGCGGCCGGCTGCCCGCGCCGCGGCCTCGTCCGCCTCCATCCGCGCGGCCTCGGCCATTGTCGGTGCCCCACCGCCCAGGCGGCGTGGCGTCCAGTACGCCCCGGGTTCGTGCGGATACTGCTGTTGCACTTGGTGCAGCAACGCGGTCATCGACTCGCGCAGCGCGGCGTCGGTCCGCGCGATGTCTTCGGCCGCCGGCACCGGCGCGCCCACCTGCACTTTAATGGGTAACTTGGCGCGCCGGAGGTTGCGCGGGTGATCTTTTGTCCAGATGCGGTGCGCGCCCCAGACGATCACCGGAACGATCGGGACGCGCGCCTCGATGGCCATCCGGGCGGCGCCCGTCTTGAACTCCTTGAGCTCGAAGCTGCGGCTGATGGTGGCCTCCGGATAGACCCCGACCAGCTCACCCTCGCGGAGACGTTGCACGGCAACCGCGTAGGCGCCGGCCCCCGCTCCGCGGTCCACCGGAATGGTCCCGGTGTGCTTGATCAGGAAGTTGACGATCTTCACCTGTTGCATCTCGGCCTTGATCATGAACCTGAGCCGGCGATGCCGCCGGTGCACGGCCAGCGCGGCGGGCAGGAAGTCGACGTAGCTGGTGTGGTTGATCGCGATCACGGCGCCGCCGGAGGCCGGGATGTTCTCCTCGCCGCCGTAGGAGATCTGGGTGCCGGTGGCCAAAACCACCAGCCGAGCCAGAACCTCGAGCGTGCGGAAGATCGGCTCCACCATCGATCGCTACTCCGGCGGTCCCGCGTTCCGAGCCCGCCGAGCCGCGCGCTCGGCCGCCTCCTCGGCGTCCAGCTGGGCGGCCTCGGCCAGCGACGGGGCGCTACCGCCCAACCGGCGCGGCACCCAGTACTCGCCGGCGGGATGCGGCCCATACATCTCCTGGGCCCGCTCGAGCAGGTGTTGCATCCGCGAGTGTAGCAACCCCTTGAGCTCCTCGACGCCCAGCGTCGGTTCGATCGGCTCGCCGACGAGCACCGTGATGGGCACCTTCGGGCGCCACAGCTTCTTGGGGTGGCCCTTGGTCCAGATGCGCTGCGCGCCCCAGACGATCACGGGAACGATCGGCACCCCCGCCTCGACCGCCATCCGGGCCGCCCCCGACTTGAACTCCTTGATCTCGAAGCTGCGGCTGATCGTGGCTTCCGGGTAGACGCCGACCAGCTCACCATCCTTGAGGTTCCTGACCGCCTCCTCGTAGGAGGCGGCCCCGTCCTGACGATTGACGGAGATGTGCCGCAGGCTGCGCATGATCGGCCCGGTGATCTTGTTGTCGAACACCTCCTGCTTGGCCATGAACCGCACCTTCCGGCCCAGACCCTGCTGGTAGGCGGGCAGGCCCGCGAACGTGAAGTCGAGGTAGCCCGTGTGGTTGATGGCAATGACCGCACCACCGCTTTTCGGCAGGTTTTCCACGCCCGCGACCGTGATCTTGAGACCCTGTAGGCGCCACACCAAGCGGGCAAGCTGAATGACAGTCCCGTATACCGGTTCCACAGCTGCCCAGCCTAGTGCTCCTGGCTGTGAGTCACCCGAAGTGCCGAAAGGAGGCGCCCTGCGACGTCGCGCCGGCCCCGCCGCCTCGCGCTAAGCTCGGGGGCTGAAAAGTCGTTACCCGGCCGCGGGCCGCGAAGGCCCCTCTAGCGGCCCCAGGAAGGTGTTTGTGCAGGTCACGAGCGTAGGTCACGCCGGATTTCTGATCGAGACCCCCGCGGGCAGCATCCTTTGCGACCCCTGGGTCAACCCCGCTTACTTCGCGTCGTGGTTCCCCTTCCCGGACAACACCGGGCTGGACTGGGACCGGCTTGGTGACTGCGACTACCTGTACCTGTCGCACCTGCACAAGGATCACTTCGACGCCAAGAATCTGGCCGAGCACGTCAACAAGGACGCGGTGGTGCTGCTGCCCGACTTCCCAGTGCCCGACCTCCGAAATGCGTTGCAGGAGCTGGGGTTTTATCGGTTCTTCGAGACCAGCAACTCGGTCAAGCACCGGGTCGGCGGCCCGAAGGGCGACCTGGACGTGATGATCATCGCCCTGCGGGCGCCGGCCGATGGCCCGCTCGGCGACTCGGCCCTGGTGGTGTCCGACGGCGTGACAACGGCTTTCAACATGAACGACGCCCGGCCGGTCGACCTGGACGTGCTGGCGTCCGCCTTCGGACACATCGACGTGCACATGCTGCAGTACTCCGGTGCGATCTGGTACCCGATGGTCTACGACATGCCGGCCCGCGCGAAGGAGTCCTTCGGCGTCCAGAAGCGGCAGCGGCAGATGGACCGCGCCCGCCAGTACATCGCCCAGGTCGGCGCGACGTGGGTGATCCCGTCGGCGGGGCCGCCGTGCTTCTTGGACCCCGAATTGCGTCACCTCAACGACGACCACGACGATGCGGCGAACATATTTCCCGACCAGATGGTGTTCCTCGACCAGATGCGCACCCACGGCCACGACGGCGGCCTGCTGATGATCCCCGGCTCGACCGCCGACTTCACCGGCACCGCGTTGAACTCGCTGCGCCATCCCCTGCCCGATGACCAGGTCGAGGCGATCTTCACCACCGGGAAGCGGGCTTACCTCGCCGACTACGCCGAGCGGATGGCGCCCGTCCTGGCCGCGGAGCGGGCCGGCTGGGCCCCGGCCACCGGGGAACCGCTGCTGGAGCCGCTGCGCGCGCTGTTCGAACCGATCATGGCCCAAAGCGACGAGATCTGCGACGGCATCGGCTATCCCGTCGAACTCGTCATCGGCCCGGAGACGGTGGTCCTGGACTTTCCGAAACGTGCCGTGCGGGAACGCATTCCCGACGAAAAGGTCAGATACGGGTTCGCCATCGCCCCCGAGTTGGTCCGCACCGTGCTGCGCGACCGGGAACCGGACTGGGTGAACACCATCTTCCTGTCCACCCGATTCCGGGCGTGGCGCGTCGGCGGCTACAACGAATACCTCTACACCTTCTTCAAGTGCCTCACCGACGAGCGAATCGCCTACGCCGACGGCTGGTTCGCCGAGACGCATGACGATTCCTCGTCGATCACGCTGGAGGGCTGGGAGATTCAGCGTCGCTGCCCCCACCTGAAGGCCGACCTGTCGAGATTCGGTGTGGTGGAGGGCAACACGTTGACCTGCAATCTGCACGGCTGGCAGTGGCGGTTGGACGACGGGCGCTGCCTGACGGCGCGCGGCCACGAACTGCGAAGTTCACGGGCATGAACGACCGCCCCGGCCAGTCTTACGACGACGGCCTGGTTCAGCTGGACCGCGCGGCGATCACGTTGCGGCGCTATCACTTTCCGTCGGGTACGTCGAAAGTCATCGCCCTGAGCGCGATTCGTGGCTACAAGGCCGAGGGCCTGGGCCTGCTCACCCACCGGTTCCGGATCTGGGGCAGCTCGGACCTACGCCGCTGGTTGCCGCTGGACGTGAGCCGGCCGCTCAGGTCGACGCTGATCACCCTGGACGTGCCCGGCATTTCACCCAGCCCGGCCTTCACACCGGCGCGACCGGACGAGTTCACCGCCCTGCTGGACGAACTGCTGCGCCGGCGCGGCTAGCTTCGTCCCTAGGCCGTGCGGTCTTCGAGCGCGCGGCGCGCCGCGTTGTAGCCGGGGGTGAAGGTGATGCCCGGACCCCCATGGCAACCGGCGCTGCCCAGGTAAAGCCCTTCGATCGGAATGGGCTGACCGCGAAAACCCTTGGGGCCGGGCCGGTTCGGCCCGATCTGGTCCGAGCTCAGCAGCCCGTGGCAGTAGTCGCCGCCCGGGGCGCCGAACATCACGCCCATGTGCTTGGGGGTAAAGGTGGTGTGCCGGATGATGCTGCGCTCGAAGTTCGGCGCCAGCCGGGTGATCTTGTCGATCACGCGCTGGCCCATCTCGACCTTCGCGTCGCCGTAGTCGGCGCCGCCCTCGATGGGGAACCACAGCGCGAACGCCGAGGCGGCGTGCTTGCCCTCGGGCGCCAGGTCCGGATCGTTCTGCGTCGGAATCTGCAGCACCACCGTGGGGTCGGCCGGCACGATCCCGCGGCGGCAGTCCTCCCACTGCTGCTGGACCTCCTCCGGCGTGCAGAACAGGCCTATCGACGCCTGCATGGCAGGGTCGTTGAGCGCCTCGTAGGGCGCGGCGAACTCCGGCGCCTCCTCGAGCGCGAAGTGCATCTGCAGGTAGCTGCCGCGATGGTCGGTCCGGGCGAACCGCTCCCGAATGTCGGCGGGCACCAGGGCCGGATCGATCAGGTCGTTGACGGTGACGTCGGGCGCGATGCCGGAGACGACGATCGGGGCGGTCAACTCCTCGCCGGCCTCGGTGCGCACCCCGCGCACCCGCCCGTCGGCGACCAGGATCTCGGCGACCTTGGATCGCAGCCGCACTTCGCCACCCTGGCTTTCCAGTAGCGCGCCCAGGTGCGAGGTCAGGGCGCCGATGCCGCCGCGCAGCTTCTTCATCTGCATGGTGTCGCCATCCGGGACGCCCAAGCCGAAGGCGAGCGCGGCCGCGCTGCCGGGCGTGGCCGGCCCGCGATACAGGGTCTGTCTCTTATACACATCTGACG
>NZ_LATC01000147.1:0-8588 GCF_001414075.1 Mycobacterium sp. UM_11
AGGATCACGTGTCCGGCGACGGGCACCCGAACCGGTTCGGCGCCGAGGTTGCACACGATGCGCAGCCCGCCGCGGGACACGCTGATCCAGCGCTGTTCCTCGTCGTAGTCGACCGCGAGCCGCTCCAGCCAGGGGTCGGCCAGGTCGGGGTCGCCGTGGCGCAGCGCGATCAGGTCGCGGTAGAACCGGTGCAGCCGGCCGTGTTCGCCGGCGTCGACCTCGTCCCAATCGAGTTTCGAGCGCGCAAACGTCTGCGGGTCCTGCGGGTCGGGGATGTCGTCGGCGTCCCAGCCGTGTTCGGCGAACTCGGCCTTGCGCCCCTGGGCGGTGGCCTGGGCCAGCTCCGGCTCCGGGTGGGAGCTGAAGAACTGAAACGGCGTCGAGGCCCCGTACTCCTCGCCCATGAAAAGCATTGCGGTGAAGGGCGTCCCGAGCGCCAGCGCGGCCTTGATCGCCAGCTGTCCGCCGGTCAGGTTCTGCGACGGGCGGTCACCGAGGGCACGGTTGCCCACCTGGTCATGGGTGCAGGTGTACGCGACCAGGCGGGTGCCCGGGATTCCCGACTTCTCGGTGGTGTCCAACGGCCGGCCGTGCCGGCGGTGCCGGAACGACGAATAGGTGGCGGCGTGAAAGTAGCCGTGGCGCAGGGTCTGGGCCAGGGTGGCCAGGCTGCCGAAATCGGCGTAGTAGCCCTGGCGTTCGCAGGACACCGCCGTATGGATGGCGTGGTGGATGTCGTCGGCCCATTGCGCCGTCAGGCCGTAGCCGCCGCGGTCCCGCGGGCTGATCAGCCGCGGGTCGTTGAGATCGCTCTCGGCGATCAGCGACAGCGGGCGCCCCAATTGCTGTGCCAGCCAATCCGTTTCGGTCGCAAGCTCCTCGAGGATGTGGATGGCGGTGGTATCCACCAGCGCGTGCACCGCATCCAGTCGCAGCCCGTCGGCGTGAAAGTCGCGCATCCAGCGCAGCGCGCAGCCGATGATGTAGCGGCGCACCTCGTCGGAATAGGCGTCGGCGATGTTGATGCCCTCGCCCCACGGGTTGCTGGCCGACGACAGGTAGGGCCCGAACTTGGGCAGGTAATTGCCCGACGGTCCGAGGTGGTTGAACACCGCGTCGATCAACACGCCCAGCCCGCGCGCGTGGCAGGCGTCGACGAAGGCGACCAGGCCGTCGGGGCCGCCGTAGGGTTCGTGCACGCTGTACCACAGCACGCCGTCGTAGCCCCAGCCATGCGTTCCGGCAAAGGAATTCACCGGCATCAGCTCGACGAAGTCGACGCCCAGGTCCACCAGGTAGTCCAGCTTCTCGATGGCGGCGTCGAAGGTGCCGGCGCCGGTGAAGGTGCCCAGGTGCATCTCGTAGATCACCGCGCCCTCGACCGGCCGGCCCTTCCAGTCGCCGTCGGTCCAAGTCGCGCCTGCCGGGTCCCACAGCTGGGAGCGGGCGTGCACGCCGTCGGGCTGGCGGGCCGAGCGCGGGTCGGGCAGCACGGTCGGGTCGTCGTCGAGCAGGAAGCCGTAGCGGGCGTCCGGGGCGGCGTCGACGGACGCGTGCCACCAGCCGTCGTCGGAGCGGGTCATCGGGTACACGCCGCCCTCGACGTCGAGCCGAACCGACTCCGGTTTGGGCGCCCACACCCGGAATTCAGTCATGATGGCGCTCCAGCAGCGCGACGGGCAGCTCGGCGAACAACTGGGCCGCCGCCGTCGGCCCGTCCGCGATGACCCCGCTGAGCGCGTCCTTCCAGGTGCCCTCGGGCAACGCCAGAACGGTGTTGCCCCAGCCGCTTTCGGTCAGGCGCACGGTCCACCGGGTGACCGCGACCACGATGTCGGAGCCCCGGCGGAAGGCCAGCACGTGATCGCCGGCGTCGCCGTTGGCCAGCACGGGAACGTAGTCGCCGCGCAGGAAGCTGTCCGGGTGGGCGCGTCGCACCCGCAGCGCCGTGGTGACGACCCGGATCTTGGGATGCTCGAGCGCCTTCAGCGCGGCGCGCCGGGCGGCGTAGTCGACGGCCCTGCGGTTGTCCGGGTCGACCAGGCTGTCGTCCCACAGCTCGGTGCCTTGGTAGACGTCCGGTATCCCGGGAACGGTCAGCGCGAGCAGCTTCTGGCCCAGGGCGTCACTTGCGGCGTGCGGATTGAGCTGGCCGACCAATTCGGTCAGCTGGCCGGCCACCGGGCCGTCGAACACGCCGTCCAGCCACCGGTGCACCGCGTCCTCGAACTCGGTGTTCGGCTCGTTCCACGAGGTGTGCCAGGCCGCTTCCCGGATGGCCTTCTCGGCGTAGGCGTGCAGCCGCTCGCGCAGCTCGTCGGTGATTTCGCCGCTGACCGGCCACACGCCGAAGATGTTCTGCCACAGGAACTGTCCGGTCGCGGGGTCGGGGGACGGTGCGGCGATCTCCCAGCGGGCGAGGAACTCCGTCCACAGCGACGGGACCTGGGAGAGCACCCCGATCCGGGCCCTGACGTCCTCGCCGCGTTTGGTGTCGTGGGTGGTCAGCGTCGTCATCGTGTGCGGCCACAGCCGGGCGCGGGCCGCGGAGCTGTGGTGGAACTCGGCCGCGCCGACACCGAAGCGGTGCGGTTCGCCGCCCACCTCGTTGAGCGACACCAGCCGCGCGTCGCGGTAGAAGTAGCAGTCCTCCACCGACTTGGCGGTGACGGCACCGCAGAGCTGCTGCAGCCGGGTGGCCGGTTCGCCGCCGCGGGCCAACGCCGCGGCGAGCACCTGCAGGGCGGGCCCCAATTCCGGTGACTGCGTTTGCGTTTCGGCCAGTGCGGTGGGCATGACCGCCGCCAGGCCGGGGTAGTCGCTGCGGTACACACCGATGTGGGTGAGCAGCGCGGCCACCGCTTCCGGCAGTTGCGGGTGATCGGTTCCGGCGGCCGCGACAATGCTGCGGCGCAGCCGGCGCAGTTCGCTTGCCAGCGTGTCGGTCGCCGCGCGGATCTTCAGTTCCGCCAACATCTTCGGGGTCGCGGCGTAGTCCACTCCCGCCGACTCCACGAGCGCGGTCAGTGCCGGTGCGCCGTTCGGGTCGACGAAGACACCGCCGATCTCGCGGAGCACGTCGTAGCCGGTGGTGCCCCCGATGGGCAGCGTGGGTTCGAGCGCCTCGTCGACCGCGAGGATCTTCTCGATGACGATCCAGGTCTGCGGGCCAACCGATTCCCGCAACCACGCCAGGTAGCCGCAGGGATCCGACAAGCCGTCCGGGTGGTCGATGCGCACGCCGTCGACGAGCCCGTCGGCCGCCCAGCGGGCGACCTCGGCGTGGGTGGCGTCGAACACGGCGCGGTCTTCCTGGCGCAGCCCGGCCAGGGAGGTGATCGAGAAGAAGCGCCGGTAGCCGCACACGCCGTTGCGCCAGCCCACCAGCCGGTAGTGCTGGCGGTCGTGCACCTCCGGTCCGGAGCCTTCGCCGGTGCCGGGGGCGATGGGCAGCGCGAGGTCGCCCAGCCGCAGCAGGTCGCCGTCGACCTTGAGATCGGCGGCGTCGTCGTCGGAACCCAGGATCGGCAACACGATGCGGCCGTCCTCGTCGAGCTCCCATTCGATGTCGAAATACGTTGCGTACTGCGACGATCGGCCATGCCGCAGGACGTCCCACCACCAGGCGTTCTGTTGGGGCTGGTCGACTCCGACGTGATTGGGCACGATGTCGACGATCAGCCCGATGCCCCGTTCGCGCGCGGCCGCCGAGAGCCGGGCCAACCCGTCGCGGCCGCCGAGTTCGGGGGAGACCGTGGTGGGGTCGGTGACGTCGTAGCCGTGGTTGGAGCCGGTGGCCGCGGTCATGATCGGGGATAGGTAAACGTGGGAGACCCCGAGTTCGTCCAGGTAGTCCAGCAGGTTTTCGGCGTCGGCGAAGGTGAACGCGAACCCGCTGGCCTCACCGCGCAGCTGCAACCGGTAGGTCGAGAGTATCGGAAAAGGCATGCGTCACATGGTCTTACGTAAGACCAGAAGGGAGCGCCCGGGCAGCGAGACCTTCTCTTCGGCGTTCACCTGCTGGTCGGCGTCACCCGCCGGGTGATTGGTGTCCAGTTCCACGGTCCACTCCTGCGCATAGTCGTCGTTCGGCATCACGAACTCAACCGGTTCCTCACCGGCGTTGAAGCACAACAGGAATGAGTCGTCGACCACCCGTTCACCGCGTGCGTTGGGTGCGGTGATGGCCTCGCCGTTGAGGAACACCGCCACACACTTGTGAATGCTTTCGCCCCAGTCCTCGTGTGTCATCTCCCGGCTGCTCGGGTTCAGCCAGGCGATGTCGCGGACCTCTTCGCCGGTTCGGATCGGCTCGCCCTCGAAGAACCGGCGCCGGCGGAACACCGGATGGTTTTTGCGCAGCGCGGTGACCTTGCGCGCGAAGGCCAGCAGGTCGGCATTCTTGTCAACCAATGACCAATCCATCCAAGACAATTCGGAGTCCTGGCAGTACACGTTGTTGTTGCCGTTCTGGGTGCGGCCCAGCTCGTCGCCGTGCGCGATCATCGGCGTGCCCTGGCTAAGCATCAGGGTCGCCCAGAAGTTGCGCATCTGGCGCCGGCGCAGCGCCATGATCTCCGGGTCGTCGGTCGGTCCCTCGACGCCGCAGTTCCACGAGCGGTTGTGGCTTTCGCCGTCCCGGTTGTCCTCGCCGTTGGCCAGGTTGTGCTTTTCGTTGTAGGAAACCAGGTCATTCAGCGTGAACCCGTCGTGGGCGGTGACGAAGTTGATGCTGGCGCTGGGACGCCGGCCGGTCGCCTCATACAGGTCCGACGACCCGGTCAGCCGGGAAGCGAATTCGCCCAGGGTTGCGGGCTCGCCCCGCCAGTAGTCACGCACAGTATCGCGATACTTCCCGTTCCACTCCGTCCACAAACCCGGGAAATTGCCGACTTGATAGCCGCCCTCGCCCACGTCCCACGGCTCGGCGATCAATTTCACCTGGCTGACGATCGGATCCTGCTGCACCAGGTCGAAAAAGGCGCTCAGCCGGTCGACGTCGTGCAGCTCGCGGGCCAGCGTGGCGGCCAGGTCGAATCGGAACCCGTCGACGTGCATCTCGGTCACCCAGTAGCGCAGCGAGTCCATGATCAGCTGCAGCACGTGCGGGTGGCGGGCGTTGAGGCTGTTGCCGGTACCGGTGTAGTCCTTGTAGAGCCGCAGGTCGGTGTCCACCAGTCGGTAGTACGCGGCGTTGTCGATGCCGCGGAAGTTGATCGTCGGACCGAGGTGGTTGCCTTCTGCGGTGTGGTTGTAGACCACATCGAGGATGACCTCGATGCCGGCCTCATGAAAGGTGCGCACCATCCACTTGAACTCTTGGACGCTCGCCTTGCGGTTGGCCGCGTACTGATTGTGCGGGGCGAAGAAACCGAATGTGTTGTAACCCCAGTAGTTTCGCAAGCCCAGGTCGAGAAGTCGCGAATCGTGCATGAACTGGTGCACCGGCATGAGCTCGATCGCCGTGACGTTCAGCGATTTGAGATGATCGATGACCAAGGGATGGGCCAGGCCGGCGTAGGTGCCGCGGAGTTCCTCGGGGATGCCCGGGTGGGTCCGGGTCATGCCCTTCACGTGGGCCTCGTAGATCACCGTCTCGTGGTACGGGGTGAGCGGCGACCGGTCCGAGCCCCAGTCGAAGAAGGGATTGCTCACCACGCTGGTCATGGTGTGGCCCAGCGAGTCGACCATCGGCGGCGTCCCGGGGTCGGCGTTGTCGCCGTCGGGGCCGACGGCCTTCAGGTCGTAGGAGAACAACGCCTGGCCGAAGGTGAAGTCGCCGTGAAAGGCCTTGCCGTACGGGTCGAGCAGCAGCTTGCTCGGGTCGCACCGGTGGCCGGCGGCCGGGTCGAACGGCCCGTACACGCGGAAGCCGTAGCGCTGGCCCGGGGTGATGTTGGGCAGATAGGCATGCCAGACAAAGCCGTCGACCTCATCGAGGGGAATCCGCGTCTGGCCCCCCGCGTCGTCGATCAGACACAACTCGACCTTCTCGGCTATCTCGGAGAACAACGAGAAGTTGGTCCCCGCGCCGTCATAGGAGGCGCCCAGCGGGTAGGGGTTGCCCGGCCAGACCGTGGCCAGTCTCGGCTGTTGGTTACCAGCTACGCCTGTTTCTGAAGCGTGATCGTTGGTCGGCACCATCTGACCTTATCCGCGCTCGGCGGCGCGGGACGCGTCACCACCAACCGGTATTGGCCGCGATCTGGCGGCCCAATTCGCCCACCATGGTCCGCACGTACGTGGGGGTGAGGTGATGGGCTCCGTGGTAGATCAGCACGTTACCTTCGACGGGGCGGCACACGTCGGCACGGCAGATCGCGTCCGACATGTCGAGGACCTTCAGCAGCGGGAACTGGGTTACGAAGTCCAGCGTCTGATTGCGGTCGGACAACACGTCGGATCGCTTGATCGCGCACGACTGGGGATTGCCTTGCTTCTTGGCCAGGCAGTCCGCCGGGTCGAACGGCTGGCCGTTCTTCACCAACCATGGGGTGTCGCGCATGCCGAGGATCGGAATGTTGTTGTCGGAGAAGCGTTGCCAGATTCCGATGTAGGTGGCCGGCATCACGTCGCCGGACTTGATGTTCCACGGCCGCGTGGTCGTGGTGAACACGTAATCGGGGCGGTCGGCGATGACCTTCGCCATGGTCTGTTCCACCCACTGCCGGCACTGCGGGTAGGCGGCGTTGTTGCCCATGATCAACGGGACTTCCTCGGTGGACAGCGGGCAGCCCATCTTGAGGTACGTCACGACCTTGAAGTGGTGCATCCTGCCCAGCAGCTCCAGCGCGGGCAGCCAGTGTTCGGCGTGCGAGCCGCCCGCCAGCGCGATGGTGCGTTCGGCGGCGACGTCGCCGTAGGTGCACACCACCACCGCCGGGTTGACGAAGTCGCTGATGCAACCGTCGCGGGTGGAGGTCGGCAGGTCCTCCTTGACCTCCAGGACGCTGGGCCGCATCGGCAACGCTGGCACCCGCAGCCGTTCGGTCAGGGCGCGCGCCCCGGGGTAGTCCTGCGGATTGAGCACGCTGAGTTCCTTGCCCGCGGCCCGCAGCACCGTGACGTGCTGACGCCAGGTGAACGACGTGGCGGTCAGCGTGACCCCGAGCAGCACGATGGCGGTGCCCAGCGCCACCGTGGGCCGGGGCAGGCGCGCCAGCCACGCGGGCGCGGGCGCCGGTGACCGCCCGGCCGTGCGGTACCGCAGGGGATCCTCGACGAGCCGGGTGGTCAGGTGCGCCAGCAGGCCCGAGACCAGTAGCACCGCCGCGCCCTCGACGAAGCCGGCGTGCCGGTGTCCGGTGAACGACAGCCAGAAGATCAGCAGCGGCCAGTGCCACAGGTACAGCGAGTACGCCATGGCGCCCAGCGCCACCAGCGGCGGGGCCGCCAGCAGCCGGTTCGGCAGCGGTAACCGGCCGCCGGCCGGGGCGCCCCGCAGGTTGGCCCCGGCGAGGATCATCAGCATGGTGGCCCCGACGGGGACCAGCGCCCACGGGCCCGGAAACTCATTCACGCCGTCGATCAGGGCCCCGCATGACACGATCGCGGCCAGCGCGACGGTGGCCACCACCGTGCGTACCCACATCGGCCACCGGATGGCCGGCACGAGCGCACCGACCAGCGCGCCGAGCAGCAGCTCCCAGCCGCGCGCGAAGCTGTTGTAGTAGGCGGCGGCCTGATCGTCCTGATGCGCCACGATCGCGTAGACGAACGAGGCCGCCGTCAGCGCGGTCAGCAGCACCAGGAACAGGGTGCGCAGGTGCTTGCCCAACGGGCGCCGGAACAGGTACGCGCACCCCGCGATCACCAGCAGGAAGCCGACGTAGAACTGGCCCTGCACCGACATCGACCAGATGTGCTGCAGCGGGCTGACGGATTCACCCGCGCGCAGGTAGTCCGACGCGGTGTTGGCCAGCTCCCAGTTCTGGTAATAGCCGAGGCTGGCGAGGCTCTGGTCCGCGAACGTCTCCCAGCGGGTCTCCGGCTGCACCAGGATCGTCAGGACGGCGCAGCCCGCCAGCACCACGACCAGGGCGGGGACCAGGCGGCGGACGAGCCGGGTGAGCTCCGCCACCGGCGACAGGGTCACCGCCGGGTTCAGCGCCGCGCGAATGATCTTGCCGCCGAAGAAGAATCCCGACAGCGCCAGGAACACGTCGACCCCGCCGGAGACCCGGCCGAACCAGATGTGGAACACCGCGACCAAGGCGATCGCGATGCCCCGCAGGCCGTCGAGGTCGTAGCGATAGAACCCCTCGCCACGCGCTCCCTTCGCGACCGGTTCCGCGGTCGCGACCGGTGTGGAAGGCGGTGACAGGGTCGGCATGGTTACCAGTCAATTTACCGAAAACCGCCACCCGCTCCCGATTAGGAGCAGGTGGCGGCGTTCGGGAGTCCCGGGCGGTGCCGGGAATTTACCGGGTGGTGCCGGCGGCCGGGGGTAGGAACGGAGATTGCTGGGGCGGCAGCAGCTGCACCGGGGCCCGCTGCACCGGCGCTTGCTGGATCGGCGGCTGCCACAGCGGCGCCTGCGGCGCCGGGACCTGCTGCACCGGTGCCTGCTGCACCGGGACCTGCTGCAC
>NZ_LATC01000148.1:0-8430 GCF_001414075.1 Mycobacterium sp. UM_11
CGTCAGATGTGTATAAGAGACAGCCGCCACAGCGTCGTGGCGGGTCGCATCTCGCAGCCGGATCAGCCGGCCATGAATTCCTGGTAGGCCGACTCCAGCGTCGGCGGCAGGGCCTTGACGTTGCACTGCCGTTCGGTGTCGCCGATCGGGGCCAGGATGCCGCGCAGGTCGTAGTACTCCTGCGGGTGGGCCGTGAAGTAGCCCCGCAGGCTCGACTCGGCCTCGGGACGCGGCTGGCCGTAGGCGGCCGTGACCACCTGGTTGGCACCCGGATGGGCCGCCAGGTACTGCTCGGCCGAGCCCTGGACGGACGAAACGGTGGCGTTCACGCCGCCGGGGCTGCAGTCGGGCGCTGCGGCCGCCGACGGGGCGCCGACGACACCCATGGCGATTCCCCCGAGCAGGCAGCCGGCACTGATGCCGGCCAGACGCCGGCGCGCGACAATACTGCTGATTTTCATGATGGGTTTGTCCTTCGAAATTGTGAATCTGTTCTTTCCAACGAGGCTCCCGATCCTCGAAAACCAACGTAGCGGAAGAAAAAAAGTGGTCGCGTTCGCTGACGACGACCGGACGACCGCCAACCCGCCGATCCGGCACGGAACGCGGTCGTTCACTAAGTCGGCGATCAATTTTTGCGGTAATCCTTAAGGAAAACCGTGTGGTTCTTAAGAAATCGTGATCATCTTCGTGACGAAATCGTGACCCGCAGTCGGCTCTGAACGGGTCCTCACCCGCGAATGGTTCCCCGGATCAGCTCGAGCGCGTCGGCCACCGAATCGACCAACGGCAAGCGCAGCCCGGTGACAAGCCGGGTCAGCCGGTGCAGCGCCTCACCGCCGACGACGCTGCAGTGCAGACGGGCGAGCCGACACTCGTCGTCGACGAGCAGCAGCGCGCGAAGGCCGGCGCTGCCGAGGTAGTCCACGAGGCTGACATCCAGGATCAGCGGGACCCGCAGCCGCACGAACCGGCGGGCCGCCTGTGCGACGAGGTCGGCGTTGGACGCGTCGATCTCTCCCTCGACGCGCAACACGGTGGCCACTCCATGCACCCGCACGTGCAGTCGCGCCCCGGCGCAATCGATTTCATAGCAGTCGAGCCGTTCCTCGGCTCGGAAGGGTTGAGCAGTCATCGGATCGCCCGTCCGGCTTGTGATGAGTGAGCGACCAGTTGCCCAGGGCCGCTCGATAGGGGGCAGCTGTGGACTCAACCTGAGCTGACCTTAGCCCCCGGCCCGGCTGCGGGGGAGGAAATGGCTTTCGCCGGCAGAACTCTTCGTTTCTTGGCTTCGTGCGCCCGCTCAGACCCGGGAGAAATCCGGCCTGTGCAGCGACGCGGCCGCGTTCTCGCGGCCGTCCTTCGTACCGTCCGTGACCGCGGGCGCCTGGGTGCGCAGCCAGGTATCGAGGTCGGGGCCCAGCACGATTGCGCGATCCGGAGCCAGCAGCGCTCCGGCGGCGAGCGGGGCAGCCGCTGGCTGCACGGCGCGTACCGGGCGGCTATCACCTTGCTGGGCAAGCACTTTGGTGGTCAACTCGGGCAGCCGAATCGTGTTCGGGCCGGTGATGGTGCGCGGCGTGGGCGTCTGTCCCAGGGCCGTCTCGACGATCACGTCGGCCACGGTGTCGGCGGCGATCGGTTGAATCAGCCAGTCTTCGACAATCACCTTGTCCCCGTCACAAGTCACCGGCCCCGCGGGGCCGGTGGCCGACTCGTACCACGTGGTTGACTTCACCACGGTGGTCGGGACCGGGCCGTCGAGCAGGATCTCCTTGGCCGCCCGCTTGGCTTCGAAGAACGGGACCCCGTCGAACACCGGGTCGTCGATGCCCGCCATCGTCGAGACCACCAGGCGCTGCACCTCCCGTGCGGCGCACACACCCATGAGATTGTGCGAGGCGGTGGTGAACGCCTGCGGATTGGTGGGTTGCCCGTCGTCCGCCACTGGATTGGACACGTCGATCGCCACATCGACCCCCTTGAACGCCCGGTACAGGCCCTCCCCGCTCAACAGGTCGATGCCATGCGCGCGGGACACCTCCACGACCGCGACGTCGCGGGCCCTGAGCCTGGCGACGACGCGGGCGCCGGCGGTGCCGGTCGCTCCGATGACGGCGATGGTGGTCAGCAGCCTCACCCGCTTTCGTTGGTCGCTGATTACTACCCGCCGAATCCCGCTTCAAACGTTCCGATTCCGCCGCGGTCCGGTCTCGTGATCGCCCGCACGTTCCCGTTTGACTGGTCGGCCGACGGGAACGCCGTAGGGACGAATTGACAGTAACCAACAGGGAGGTCGACCCATGGGGGATGACAAGAGCGGACCGCAGGAAGCCGTCAAGGGCGCCGTCGAGGGCGTGAAGGGCAAGGTCAAGGAGGCCGGCGGAACGGTGCTCGGCCGCGACGACATGGTCGAGGAGGGTCAGGCCCAACAGGACAAGGCCGAAGCTCAGCGTGACGCGGGCAAGAAGGAGGCCGAAGCCGAGTCCGCGCGGGCCGGCGCCGAGGCCGCCGAACAGCGCCAGAAGGAAAACCAGTAGCTAGTTGGTGAAGGGGTCCGGTCCCGCTCGGGGCCGGGCCCCGTTTCCGTCTCGACGTCGCGGGCAGGTTTCAAACCGCCACACCCGGTTATCCCCGGCTAGGACCGGAGGTGGCCAATGGGCTTGAGCGATCGCGTCTTGAACATCGTCGCGTTCCTGCGCGCGGGCTACCCCAACGGTGCCCCCGCCCACGGCTACACGCCGGTGCTGGCGCTGCTGCCGCGCCGGGTGACCGACGACGAGGTCGCCACCATGGCGACAAAGTTTCCGATGCCGCGTTCGGTATCCAGCGTGGACGTCGGGGTGGAAATCACCCGGGTTACCGACGCGCTGCCCTCGGTGGACGAGATCGAGCGGGTCAGGCGCCGGCTGACCGCGATGGGCTAGCCGATCACTCGTGTTCGAGGTCGACGACCAGCGGTCGATGGTCGGAAATCCCCATCGGTTCGGCGTCGACGGCGCTGCCGCGCAGGCGGCGGTCGTCGGTCAGGATGTGATCCAGTTGCCGGTCCGGCGCGTGCGCGGGAAAGGTGGCGGCGCTGGCCAATGCCCGCATGCCCGACCAGCGGCGCACTGCCTTGGGGGTCATGTTGAGGTCCCCGGTCAGCAGCCGCGGGCCCGGAAAGCCGCGCAGGTCGTGCACCAGTCGGCGCAACTGGCGCCGATTCCAGCCGGGCACGAAGGACAGGTGCGTGTTGGCCACCGTCAGCCCGCCCATCGGGGTGTGCAGCTGCGCGATGACCGCCGCCCTCGGCTCCTCGTCGACGACCATCACCCGGTTCGGGCCCGGCAGGTACATGGGGAAGCGCATGGGAATGCGGGGCAGCCGCACCACCTGCCAACTGGCCACCGGGTATCGCGACAGCAGAGCGATCCCGTAGGCCGCGGTCCCCGGCTGCTCGCGACCCGTGGCGGCCATCCACGTCGCCCCGGGTGTGCCGGAGATGGCCGCCACGAACCGGTGTTCCACGGCTCCCATGGCTTCGGCCGCGACCGCGGTGAGGTCGGCGCGGTCGGACCGCGGCTGGTCGCAGTCGACCTCTTGCAGGCTGAGCACGTCGGGGTCGAGGCACCGCACGCAGTCACGCAGCCGCTGCAACTCCACCCCGTCACCGACGGTGCGGCCGTGCAGGATGTTGAAGGTCGCCACACGCATAGGGGTTCTCCTACCCACTTTCCGGCTCGTGCAGTCATGCCGGGGCGTGCTCAGCGGAAGACCACCTCGCCCACCGCGAGCAGCCGTTGCAGGACGAACGGCGGCAATATGGGCGGCGTTTCGCCGCGCCCGGGCCGCAATTGACTCCGATAGCATTGCGCGGCTTGGCGTTTGCGATTCACGGCCCAGCCGGGCGCCGGGACTCGGTGGGCACGCTCCCACGGCACCGCGGGGTCGGCCGGCGTGGCCCAGTGCCACATCCAGACCGGATATTCCAGCAGCGCGACGCCGGTGCGCGAGCAGGCCGCCGCCGCCGCGCGGCCCACGGCTTCGTAGTCGTGATGCCCGTCGCGGCGCCAGGGGGCGGCGCACCAGGCGTTGGGGCCTGCGGTTCGCAGAATGTCCACCAGCGCCGCGGTGAGGCGGTCCTGGTGCTTACCCAGCTCGCCGTCGGGCAACCCGAGCCGGACCGGGGATGCCGCCCCTAAAACGCTTGTGGCCCTGCGAAGTTCGTAACGGCGCGTCGTCGAAAGCCGAATGCGGCCGGACAGGGTCGCCCCGGGCTGGGCGGCGCCGCCGTCGCTGACCGACACCACCCGCACATCGACGCCCGACGCGACCAGTTGGGCGATCATCGCGCCCACACCGAGGGTCTCGTCGTGCGGGTGGGGCGCCACGACGATCAGGCGCCGACACCTCGTCAGGTCCAGTTCCGGCAGGGGGCCGCGCTCAAAAGCCGCCAGCCACAACGGTGCTGGGGTGCCGCCGTGGGTGAGCGGCTTGGCCGCGAACCGGGCACTGTTGCTGGTGGGCGCGGTCATGGCGGCCTCAGCGGTTGCTGCCCGCCAGCCGCCCGAGCTCGGCGAGATCGCGCTCGGCGTGGCTTTGCCGGATGTAGATGCTCAGATCGGCGACGCGCTGGGCGTGCCGCCCGTCCTGGCACAGCGGGCCCGGGCCCAGCGCTCGGCCGGTGCGGGTGATGGCCTCGTCGACCGCGTGTTCCACCACCGTGCGGACGCGCCGGGCCAGCAATTGGGCGGTCCCGCTCCGGTCGAACGGGTCCGAGTCGACCTGCGCCGCGGCGGCGGCCAGGATCGCGTCGCCGGCGGCCAGCGCGGCATCGACGGCGCCGAGGTGTGCCAACGAGTAGGCATCGGCGGATTGGCTTCCGGCGCAACGGTATAGCGGATCCGCGACCCGGCGCGCACCGCCAAGCCAACAGGCGGCCACGCCGATAGCGCCATGCCAGAACCCCGGCCGGTCCACGTAGTCGCCGGGATCCCCAACCGCGACGGCATGGGTATTGGTGAATTGCACGGGCCTCGTGTCGCTGCCGGCCATGCCGGCGTTCCACCAGGTGCTCGGCAACGGCTTGACGCTTGCGTCCGTGACCTGCACGGCGAACAGGCCCCGTGAGCCGTCTTCGAGCCGGGCGGTCACCAGGGCGTGGGTGCAGAACCCGGCGCCCGAGCACCACACCTTGGTGCCCGTGAGCGTGAACGCCCCCTTGGTGTCGGTGGCGGTGAGCACCGCGTCCGGGGACTCGGTGGCCCAAACCGCCCACAGCTGACCGGATTCCGGGGGTTTACCGCCCAACTCGTGGAGGATGGCGACGGCATCGACGTGGGCTTCGGCAACCCTGGCCGCGACGATGTTCTCTTCGGCGAGCGACGCCAGGCGCTGCCAGCGTTCGGTGGTGCGCCCCGAGGCGGGTAATGGTAGCTCGAGCCGTCCCGACTCGAGCCAATGCCTGACCAGTCCCGCCGTCACGCGCAATCACCCGCCGCCGATCTCCTCAGGTGCCTGAGGCGGAAAGCGAACCCGTGTGGCGCCCGAGCCTGGGTTCGTGCCGACGTGAGGAGGAAGAGTTCGGTATTGCGGTGGACGCGGTGGCCGGCGACCTCGAAGCGGTCGGCCGGGGCGTCGTCCTCGCCAGGGGCTGGCGCACGAAGGCCGGCCACCGATAGCCCCCGCCCGACGCGGGCGGGGGTCACTAAGGCTGCGGCATCATCGGCGCTTAACCAAGCGGTTAACACCTCGACAGAATTTCCCAATTGGCCGCAAGTTAAACAGTCTTAGCACCCTCGGCGACACATCCGCGCAGGTTGTAGCTCGTCGCCAGCGGGGTATGACCTAGGGACCATGGCACCCATCGAGCCCCCCGCACCCGGCGCGGCGCTGCGGGAAGCGCTACGCGGCGCTGCCTCTGCGCTCAAGGAAAACGGCCCCCGGTTCGCGTTGGCCGGCAGCTACGCGCTGTGGGCCTACGGCGCGCCGGAACCCACCCACGACGTGGATTTGGTGGTGGCCGAGTCCGACGTCGACGACGCGGTGGCCACCCTGAGCGACGCCGGCTTCGCCGTGGAGCGGCCCCCGGAGGACTGGCTCTTCAAGGCGCGCACCGGCGACACGGTCGTCGACGTGCTGCACCGCGTCAACGGCGTTCGGGTGGAATCGAACACGCTGGACTGCGCCGAGCAGCACGACGTGCTGGCGATCAGGATGCCGGTGTTGCCGCCCACAATGGTGCTCATCCAGCAACTGCGCGCCCTGCACGAGCACTACTGCGACTTCGCCAAGCTGTTGCCGGCGGTGCGCGCCGTGCGCGAGCGGCTGGACTGGGAGCGGGTCAGGGCGTGCACCGCGGACAACGACTACGCGGTCGCCTTCCTGGTGTTGGCCGATCGGCTCGGCCTCACGGCTCAGTGATTGCGTAGCTTGGCTACCAGCTTGTCCTTGGTCAGGCTCGAATACCCGGACATGCCAAGCTCTTTCGCGCGCTTCCTCAGCTGGGGGACGGTCCAGTCCTGATACGAGCCGGACTTGCCGCCCTTGCGCGCGACCGAAGACTTACCCCGCGCCGCGGCCGCGTTGGAGATCCGGGCCGCCTTCTCCTTGGAGTCGCCCTGCTTGCGCAGGTCCTTGTACAGCTTTTCATTCTTGATCGACGAATTCGGCATGATTCATCCTCCTTGTCCGCAAGTGGTCAGGGTGCCCGCGCGGGCCGGGGTGGAAACCCATCAGATGGCATGGCGCCAACGCCTATCCCTGCGGGAGCGGGTTACTTACGATTGAGGCGGGTAGTCGAGGGGCAGTGTTCACAGCAAGCAGCGAAAACAATGATCTGCGCGGCGTGGTGGCGATCGGCGCCTCGGCGGGCGGGGTGGAGGCGCTGTCGAAGGTGGCGGGGGGATTGTCGCCGGACGTGCCCTACGCCTACCTGGTGACCCTGCACGTCCCGGCCGGCGCGCCTAGCATCCTGGCCCGCATCCTGAACCGGAGCGGCCCGCTGCCCGCCGTCGCGGCCGAACACGGTGCCGAGCTCGAACCCGCGCACATCTACGTCGCCCGTCCGGATCGCCACCTGCTCGTCGACGACCACCACGTGGTGCTGGCCCAGGGGCCGACCGAGAACGGGCACCGGCCCGCGATCAACGCGCTGTTCCGTTCGGTCGCGCTGGCCTACGGGCCCATGGCGATCGGCGTCCTGCTCTCGGGCGTGCTCGACGATGGGGTGCTGGGGCTGGCCGCGATCCGCGCGCGGGGCGGCACCACGATCGGCCAGACGCCCGAGGACGCGCTGTTCCCCGCGATGCCGATGAACGCGCGTGAGGCCGGCGTGCTGGATCGGCAGGCCGCGGCGGCCGAGATCGGCGCCGTTCTCAAAGAACTGTCGCACCGCGAACTAGAGGATCCGGGAATGGAGCGCGACACCGCAATGGAACTGGAGAACCGCATCGCCATGGCGTCGCGATTCTCGACCGATTTCGACACCCAGCAACTGGGCACGCCGTCGGGCTACACGTGCCCGGATTGCAACGGCTCGCTGGTCGCCATCAGCGAGGGCAACTTCCGCTGCCAGGTCGGTCACGCCTGGACCGCCGAGGCCCTCCTCGGCGCGCGGGATACCGAAGTCGAGGGCGCGCTGTGGGTGGCCGTGCGAAGCCTGCAAGAGAAGGCGCGGTTGGCCCGTCAGATGGCGGACAGGGTAGGCCCCGGTCGACTCGAGCGGCGTTACACCGAGCTGGCCGACGAAACCGAACGGGCGCTGCAAGTGCTCAGCGACCGGCTGGCGGACAACGCCCCGCACGGCGGTGAACCCGGTGGCTGAGCGACCGTCGGCGGTCCGCGTCGACACCGAAGCGCAGCATGACGTGCCGATCCTGGCGGTGGACGGGGTGCTCGACAGCTTCACCTATCGAAGCCTCCGCGACACCGTGATCAAGGCGGCCCTCGACGAGCCACGCGCGGTGATCGTCGACGTGGACCGGCTTGCCGTGCCGGCGTCCTCCGCGTGGACGGTTTTCACCAGCGCTCGCTGGCACGTCGGCATCTGGCCGGACGTGCCGATCCTGCTCGTGTGCGCGAAGCCCGAGGCGAGGCGAGCCATCGTCGCGGGCGGTGTGGCCCGGTATGTGC
Source organism: Mycobacterium sp. UM_11 (assembly GCF_001414075.1). Classification (NCBI taxonomy): domain Bacteria; kingdom Bacillati; phylum Actinomycetota; class Actinomycetes; order Mycobacteriales; family Mycobacteriaceae; genus Mycobacterium; species Mycobacterium sp. UM_11. The sequence continues at coordinate 8,116 of NZ_LATC01000148.1, forward strand.
CGGTCTACCCCAGTCGCGAGGCGGCGCTGGAAGCCGCGCTCAGCCGATCGCCGGAGGTGAGGCGTCGGGCGCGCGCGGAGCTGCCGCACACGCGAGGCAGCCTCGGCCTGGCCCGCGCGGTCGTCACCGATTGGCTGACCGCATGGGACTGCCGCGAGGTCATCCCCGTCGCCTCCACGGTCGCCACCGTCTTCGTCGAGAACGTCCTCGACCACACCGAGGGCGCACCGGTGCTGCTGATCGAAAGTTACCGGGACGCCGTGACTGTCGCGGTCGAGGACGGCAGTGACCGCCCTGTCTCTTATACACATCTCC
>NZ_LATC01000149.1:0-8402 GCF_001414075.1 Mycobacterium sp. UM_11
TGTATAAGAGACAGGTCGACGACCTGCTCGGCATTGCGGATCCCACGGTGGAAGCGCCCAACATCGAAGGTGACGCCCGGCGGCGGCGTCTCACCGCGCTCGTGACTGCCGCGTGGGTGAATCGCCGTGGCTCGGCCCTCTATGTGATCGAGGACGCCCATTGGATCGACGAGGTCAGCGAGTCGATGCTCGCCGACTTTCTGACCGTGATCCGGCAAACCCGTTCGATGATGCTGATCACCTACCGGCCCGAGTATCAGGGCGCGCTGGCGGCGATTCCGGGCGCACAGACCATCGCGTTGCGTCCGCTGAACAACACCCAGACCGTGGCGCTGATCGACGAACTGCTCGGCACCGATGCCTCGGTGCGCGGGCTCGCGGAAGTCATCTCCGAACGTGCGGGCGGCAATCCCTTTTTCGCCGAGGAAATCGTGCGCGACCTCGCGGAGCGGGGTTCGATTCGCGGCGAGCGCGGTTCCTACCTGCTCCACGGCGAGATTGCCGACATCACCGCCCCGCCGACATTGCACGCCGTCATCGCCGCCCGCATCGACCGCCTCAGCTTCCCGGCCAAACGCACACTGTGCGCGGCCGCGGTGATCGGGACGCAGTTCAGCCCGGACCTGGTCAGCGCTCTGGGCGTCGAACCGGTCCTCGACGAACTGGTCAAGGGCGAGTTGATCGACCAGGTCGCGTTCACCCCGAAGGTCGAATACGCGTTTCGGCATCCGCTGATCCGGTATGTGGCCTACGAATCGCAACTGAAGTCGGACCGCGACGAGCTGCACCGCCGACTCGCCGCCCTGATCGAACAGCGCGAGCCGGAATCAGCCGACGAAAATGCCGCACTGATCGCAGAACACCTCAAAGCGGCGGGCGATCTGCATGCGGCCTTCGACTGGTACATGCGGGCGGGAACGTGGTTGAGACACCGCAACATGGCCGCCGCGCGGGCGAGCTGGCGGCATGCGCGCGACGTCGCGGACCGCCTACCCGCCGCCGACACCGAGCGCGCCGCAATGCGGATCGCGCCGCGCACGCTGCTCTGCGCCAGTTCCTGGCTGACCGGCGGCACCATGGCAGACACCGGATTTGACGAACTGCGCGACCTGGCGACCGCGGCCGGCGACAAGGTGTCGCTGGCGATGGCGATGGCCGGATGGCTGCCGGCGCTGATCGTGCACGCCCGGTTCGGCGAAGCCGCACAGTTGGCCTCGGAGCTCGAGAGCCTGCTCGACTCGATCGGCGATCCGACCTTGATTCTCGGGCTGCTCTACGCGGCGATGCCCACCAATCTTCAGCGCTGCGAGATGACCGAAGCCCTACGCATCGCGCAGCGGGCGATCGAGCTGGCCGACGGTGACGCGACCAAGGGCAATCTGATCATCGGCTCCCCGCTGGCCGGCGCGACCGTGCTCCGGGGCTGCGCCCGGTGCTTCCTCGGCGATCCGGACTGGCGGGTTGATCTCGATACGGGCGTGACGATGGCCCGCGCATTCGAACCGGCATTGCGCGCGATCATGCTGCTGTTCAAGTACAACCTGGTCCCCTACGGGGTCTGGTTGCCCGACGCGGCCTCCCTGCGGGAGACGGCCGAGATGCTGGACATCGCGGAGCGATCCGGTGACGATCTCACGCTGGCCTGCGCCCGGTACGTGCACGGCGTCGCCCTGTTGACCTACGACGGAGGCTCACGCGAAGCCGCCTTCACCCTGCTCGCCGCCGCGCGTGAGGCCGCCTTGCAAGAGCGCTTCACGCTGGGCGCGGACACGCTGGTGAACCTCTTTATCGCCAATGAGAAGTTGCGCATCGGCGACCTTGACGCTGCGATCGAACTCTTGCGCCCCGCCATCAAAGCGCAATACGACAGATCCGACTTCCTCAGTCTCGGCGCCACCACCGCCGCGCTGGCAGAAGCGCTGCTGCGCAGGGGTGGCGCCAGGGACCTCCCTGAAGCGGAAGAGGCCATCGACCGGCTGGCGGCGATGCCGACCGAACCCGGATTCGTGCTGCATGACCTGTGGCTGCTGCGGATGCGCGCACTGGCGGCGCAGGCGCGCGACGACGGCGCAACTTATCGGGATTACCGCGACCGCTATCGCGCGATGGCCAATTCGCTTGGCTTCGAAGGGCATATCGCTTGGGCCCGGGCAATGCCCTAACCCAGGTTCGCCCTCAAACACGCTCCGTATACGGTCCAAGTATGAATCCAGTTTCGGTGATCACCGGCGGTGCGGGTGGCATGGGTCTGGCCACGGCCAAACTCGTCGCGCACGACCACGCCGTCGTCCTCTGCGACGTCCGGCAGGACCGGTTGGAGGCCGCGGCGGCAACCCTGGAAGAGCTCGGGGCGAACGCCACCGCGGTCAATTGCGACGTCACCGACCGGGGCGCGATGACTGGCCTGCTCGACACCGCGAAGGGCCTCGGCAGGCTCGCCTCGGTCATCCACACCGCGGGGGTGAGCCCTAGCATGGGCCCCGCCGACTACGTCATGCGGACCAACGCGATCGGCACGCTCAACGTCAACGAGGCGTTCTACGCCGCGGCCGGCGAGGGCGCCGCGATCGTCAACGTGGCGTCGATGGCGGCCCACATCCTGCCCGCGGAAATGGTTCCGGTGGACCAGTTTTCGCTCGCGCTGAACGACGCCGACGCCTTCCTGGACGCCCTGATGACGACGTGCAACATCGTGCCCGAGGAGGCGCGATCCGGCATCGCCTACGCGGTCAGCAAGAGCTTCGTCAAGTGGTACAGCCAGTCCCAGGCGGAAAGATTCAACGCCCGCGGGCTGCGCATCGTCTCGGTTTCGCCGGGCTCGATCGACACCGAGATGGGCAGGCTCGAAGAGCAGGCCGGCGCCGGCGCGATGGTGACCAACGCCGCGGTCCCGCGGTGGGGCAAGCCCGAGGAGATGGCCGAGCTGCTCGCGTTCTGCGCCAGCGAGAAGGCGGGCTACCTCACCGGCACCGACATCCTCAACGACGGCGGCGTCATCGCGTCGATGACCGAGCGGGCCCGGGTGGCCGCCGCCGGCTGAGCCCGTCGGGTCAGACCAGGTAGTACAGCTCCGGGTGCGGGGCGAGTTCGGGCGGGGTGGTGACGGGCGACTGAACATCGCTCTTGTTGTGCGCGTAGCGCACCGCTTTGAGCGTCGCCGAGAATTCCTCGTCCTCCTCGGGGAAGACCTGCTCGGCGGGGAACCAACCCTGGAACCCGACGTTGTGCAAAACGCCGAGGGTGTCCGGGCGCACGCCGGCCAACAGGATCGTCACCCCGCGCGCGGTCTCGTCGCGCAGGAAATGCTCGATGCGCTCGATGCAGACGACGTCGGGATGTCGCACCCGTTTGAGCCGCAACACCACGAACGTGAGGCCGTCGTCGGCGACCCGTCGGCCGATCTCGGAAAGGTAGCGGTCGAGTTCCGGTGCTGCACCGAAGAACAACTCGCCCTCCAGGTCGTAGATCACGATCGATGGATCCACCGGGTCCCCGGGGATGCGTTCCCGCACAACGCGTTCGGGCGTGACGACAAGCTCCCTGGCCTTCAGCTTCGCCGCGCGCGGCACGAACAGCAGAATCGAGAGCACCACACCGAGCAACACCGACTTGTCCAGATCGATCGCCACGCCGGTGAACGCGGTCACGATGACGAGCCCGGCGTCGTACTTCGACGCCTTGAGCGTGTAGACCAGGCGCCTGAAGTCGACCAGCCGGGCGGCGGTCACCAGCAGCAACCCGGCCAGCGCCGCCTGCGGGACGTACCGCAGCAACGGCGCGAACATCAGCAGCGCCGCGGCCACCGTTGCGGCCGAGACGATTCCGGAGAAGCGCGTGCGGGCGCCGGACTGGAAGTTGATCGCCGACCTCGACAGCGACCCCGAGCCCGGCAGGCTCTGAAAGAAGCCGCCGGCGAGGTTGGCCAGCCCTTCGGCCATGATCTGCCGGTTGTAGTCGATCTGCTGGTTGGTCTGATAGGCAATGGCTTTGGCGATCGACAGCGCCTCGATGATGCCGACGAAGGCGATGGCCAGCGCGCCGCTCGACAGGTGCGGCAGCCAGTCGGTGTGCACCTCGGGAACGTGCGCGGTGGGCAGGCTGCGCGGGATCTTGGCGGCCACCGCGACGGCGGTGTGCCCGTTCGAGCCCGGAACCGACCAGCCCGCGAGATAGGCGACCAGCCCGGTGAGGATCAGCACGGCGAGCATGTCGATCTGCGGCCATCGGTAGCGCTGCAACAACTTCCGCAGAACCACGGCCAGCACCACCGCCGCGGCGCTCAGCGTCAGGGCACGGTAATTGATGTGGTCACCGTGCGCCAACGTCAGCCACACGCGGCGCAAAACCTGCATGTGGCCGTTGCCCTTGTCCCGCACGCCGAGCGCGTTGCCCAGCTGGCCGATGGCGAGCAGAAACGCCGCCGCCGCCATGAAGCCGATGATCACCGACTCGGAAATGTAGCGGGTCAGGTTGCCGAGCCTGAACAAGCTGATCACGATCTGGAACGCGCCGACCAGCACGGCCAACAGGAACAGTGCCTCGAACAGTTCGGTCGCGTTCTCGGAATCGATGAACGCCAGTGCCGTGAACACCAGCAGCGAGATCGCGCTCGTCGGACCGTTGATCAGATGCGACGAAGATCCGAAGACCGAGGCGACGATCGTCACGACGATCGCCGAATACACGCCGAACCGGGGATCCACCCCGGCGATCAGCGCGTACGCCATCGCCTGAGGAAACGAGATCGCGGCCACGGTGAGCCCGGCGATCACGTCATGCCGACCCTTCACCAGGTCGTAGTTGAAACCGATGGCCACCGTGTGCTCGTCTTCGCTATGTTCCCGACACCGCGCCGGGCGGCGCGGAGATCGCGTCGAGGATTCCGTTGGTGCCGAAGAACTGTTCGCGCGCGTCGGCCCAGTCCTTGGCTATGGCACCGATCGGGAACAGGGCCAGCGGAGGCAGCCGATCCGCGTGCCGGGCAAGGATTTCCGGCTTGAACGGTCGGTAGCCGTACTGGGCCGCCTGTTCTTGGCCCGCGTCGGTGAACAGGTAGTCGAGGTAGGCCTTCGCGTAGCCCGCCGTCTTCGCGTCCGCGAGGTTGGCGTCCACCCACGCCACCGCGGGCTCGGCGAGAATGCTGACCGGCGGGTAGACGAGCTCGAGTTCGTCCTGGTTGGCCGCGACCTCACGCAGCGCCTCGTTCTCCCACGTCAGCTGCACGTCGCCGACCCTGGCCAGCGTGAAGCTGTCGCCGGCGCTGCGGGCGCCGGCGTCGGAAACCGCGACGTGCCGCAACAGCGTCCGCACGTAGTCGGCCGCCTGGGCCTGGCTGCCGCCGCGGGTGGTCACCGAGCCCCAGGCTGCCAGCACGCTGAGCTGACCGTTACCCGAGCTGCGCGGGTTCGGGGTCACCACGGACACGTCACTCTTGATCAGGTCGGGCCAGTCGCGCACGGCCTTGGGATTGCCCTTGCGGACGACGAAGACGATGGTCGACGTGTACGGCACCGAACGGTTCGGCAGCCGCCGCTGCCAGTCGGCCGCGACGAGCCCGCGCTTGCTCAGCGTGTCGATGTCGCTGATCAGCGCCAGCGACACCACGCTGGCTTTTTGGCTGCCGTCCAGCACGCTGCGCAGCTGCCGCCCCGACCCGCCGTGAGATTCCTTGATATCCAGAGTGATTCCGGTCTGCGCGCGATATTGCGCGACGAATGTCCGGTCGATGGCGGCATAGAGCTCGCGCGTGGGGTCGTAGGAAACGTTGAGGATCCGGTTGGCCCCCTGGGGGGAAACGTTCTTCACCGCGATCGCCCCGGCCGCGACCACGATGGCCACGACGCCGAGGACGGTGAGCCAGTTGACCCGCCACCGCGGGAGTCTCGGACGCGCGTCCAGCATCCAGGCGTCCTCCCGCGGCAATGGCCGTTCTTCTGGCACCAAACTTTTTAAGCATGTTAACGATCGGCACGTCCGGGTGCAGCGGTGAGAATCAGGCTGAAAATAAGTGCGCCCGTGGTCGGGGCGTCAAAGCCGACCGCGGCCGTGGCATCGCTACCTATGCTGAGCGGATGCCGCAACCGGTGCTGCGCGAACGCCTGATCGATCTGGAAGATCCCGACCGGGACGTGGCGCGCGGCCGCGCGCTGCGCAAGACCGTGCCGCGGCGCACCCTCGCGCAGCTGACTCCGTCCGACCGCTCGGCAACCGAAATCCTGGTGGCGCAAAACACCGGTCGCCTAGGAGATCTCGTGCCGCTGCGGTTCGCCCGAATGCTTGCCGATCCGTTCTCGTTCTATCGCGGGTCGGCGGCGGTCATGGCCGCCGACCTCGGCGCCAGCCCGTCGAGCGGGATCGAAGTGATGTGCTGCGGTGACGCCCACATATCGAACTTCGGCATGTATGCGGCACCGCACCGCTCAATCGTGTTCGACCTCAACGACTTCGACGAGGCCGCCGTCGCGCCTGCCGAATGGGACGTCAAACGCCTGATCACCAGCGCGATCGTCGGCGGCCGCCACGCCGGCTACCGCGCCAGGGCCATCCGCCGCTGCGTCGAGCAGGCGCTGGTCGGCTACCAAACCAGCCTGCAGGCGATGCTGGCGATGAACGTGCTGGACCGCTACTACCTGCGGGTCGAACCGGAGCGGCACGCCGTGCAGGTGTCCAAGGGCCTGCTCGGCGTGATCCATCGAACGGCATCCCGGGCGCGCCGCCGGACATCGGCGCGAGTCTTCAAACAGCTCACCGAAATTGGCGCCGACGGCACACCGCGGCTACGGGAGGCCCCACCGGTGCTGCAGCACGTCGACGAGGACGTCGAAGCCGTGCTGATGGAATCCATTCAGGAATATCTGGCCACCGTCCCCGCCGACGTCGCGCTGCTGCTGTCGCACTTTCGCGTCACCGATATGGCGCTGCGGGTGGTCGGCGTGGGCAGCGTCGGCACGCGCTGCTACCTGGTCATCCTGGTGGGCCCGAACCGCACCCCGCTGATCCTGCAGATCAAGGAGGCGACCCGATCGGTGCTGGACGAATACGGCGGTTGGCGCCAGCCCGCCACCCTTGCGGCCGCCGTCGAGGCCAGGGGTCAGGGCGTCCGCGTCGTGGACGGCCAGCGAATGCTGCAGGCGATGTCGGACGTGTTCCTCGGCGCCACCCGCAAGGACGGCCGCGATTACTACGTCCGTCAGTTCCATGACATGAAGGGCACGGTGGAGACCGAGGGCATGGGCGCCGCAACCTTTCGCGATTACGTCACCGCCTGCGCGGTGCTGTTGGCGCGGGCGCATTCGCAAAGCGCGAACGCGTCGTTGCTGCGCGGATACGTCGGCACCAGCGCCACGGTGCACGACGCGGGGGCCGAGTGGTGCTACGCGTACGCCGACAAGTCGCTCGACGATTTCCACCAATTGCGGGCCGCGGCCGCGGCCGGCGACATCGAGGTGGCCGCGGGCGCCGCCCGGTAACCCGTCCGCCGGCCCGGGTCGGTAATCAATCAATTGATAGTATTTGTGTCGCTGTGAGCGCCCGGCAGAAAGGCGGCACGAGGCGATGCGAAGCCGCGCGGCCATCCTCCACGACTACCGCAGCCCGTGGTCGGTCGAGGAGTTCGAACTGGATCCGCCCAAGGCCGGCGAGGTCCTGGTGCGGCTGGCCGCCGCCGGCCTCTGCCACTCCGACGAACACATCCGCCAGGGCCGCCTCGCCGCGCCCCCGGAGACGTTGCGCGCCATGGGATTACCGGCCATGTCTCCGACGATCGGCGGCCACGAGGGATCCGGGGTGGTCGTCGACGTCGGGCCCGGCGTCGACGAGTTCACGCCGGGCGATCACGTCGTCACGTCGTTCGTAGCGGTCTGCGGCCGGTGCCGATGGTGCGCCTCTGGGATGGAGTACCTGTGCGACACCGGGTCGGGGACGCTCGCGCCGGGCATGCCGACCGACGGCACCTTCCGCCATCACACGCGCGACGGGCGGAACCTCGGCCACGTGTCCAAAATCGGCGCCTTTGCCGAACACACTGTGGTGGCGGCGAATTCACTGGTGAAGATCGACCCGAGCTTTCCGCTCGTGCCCGCCGCGCTGTTGGCCTGCGCGGTTCCCACCGGGTATGGCTCGGCGGCGCGGCGCGCCGGGGTGCGCGGCGGTGACACGGTGGTGGTGATCGGCACCGGCGGAATCGGCACCGCGGCCGTGCAGGGCGCCCGCATCAGCGGCGCGGCCCGCATCGTCGCGGTGGACGTAAGCGACTTCAAGCGCACCTCGGCCGTCCGGTTCGGGGCGACCCACACGGCCACGACCGCCGCCGACGCGCTCGAGCTGGTGCGGGACCTGACCCGGGGCGTGCTGGCGGACGCGGTCGTGGTCTCCCTCGCCATGATCCTGTCTCTTATACACAT
>NZ_LATC01000150.1:0-8245 GCF_001414075.1 Mycobacterium sp. UM_11
GCCCACATCTTGCGAGCCTCGTCCTCAACGGTCTGGGCGTGCACCTCAAAGCGGCCCGCCATCGCCCGCATCTCGTGCGGGTCGGTCATAAAACGAGTTGCCATGTTGCCTTTCTCCTTTTCCTTCAAGCTTCGGTGTCGAAGTTCTAACAGTTGAAATTGATGCGGTGGTAGCCGCGTTGTGGACAGATTACGGCCTACCGGTTAACTGATCGCCTCAAACGGGTGACATGTACCCCCTTAATTCCCGTACCGGTTTTCCCGACATCAGACGACAACCTGCTTGGGCATGACGATCGGCTTGAAGCCGTACCGCGGGCCGGCGCCGTAGGCGCCGGCGCCCTTGGCCGCCGCGGCCATGCCCGGCATCCCGGGCATCGCCGCGACCGGCTCCGCCTCGGCCGCGGCCGTCCACCCCGAGCCCTCGAGGGGAGCGGTGGAGGAGGCCAACGACGCGGGGGCGGCCGCATTCCAACCGGCCGGCACCGACAGGCCGCCGACGGCGGAGGCCTCGCCCAGGGCGGCCGATGCGCCCGCGCCCGACACCGAGCCCACCATGGTGCCCGGAATCATTCCACCGGCGAGCGGCGTGACGGAGTCGGTGAGCGCGAACGGGATCGACGGCACGGAGCCCAGCGTGTGGCCCAGGGAGACCGCGGTCGGGATGGTGTTGCACACCCACCATGCCGCGGTGTTCACCGCGCCGTTGATGCCGTTGAGCACCGACGGCGTGCCGAGGAAGTTGTCGATCGAGCCCAGAATGCCGTTGGTCGTGAACGGGAGGCTGGGCGCGGCCGCCGCCGCGGGAGCCGCCAGTGCCTGGGCCGTGCCGGCCGTCGAGTCCGCGGCCAGCGCGGTGCTGCTGGCCGCCGCGGCCGTCGCCGGGTTGGCGGTGGACGTCAGCGGAGTCACCGGGGTGAGAACCCCGGCGGCCGCGGAGGCGGCCTGGTAGGCGGCCATCATGGCGGCGTCCTGCGCCCACATGGCGGCGTACTGCGCCTCGGTCGCGGCGATCGCGGCCGAGTTGATGCCCAGGAAGTTGGTGGCCACGAGCGTCGCCAGCAGCGTCCGGTTGGCCGCGATCACCGGCGGCGGCACCGTCGCCGCGAACGCGGCCTCGTAAGCGGCCGCCGAGGCCATGGCCTGCGCGCTCGCCTGCTCGAGCGTCGCCGACGTCTCGGTCAGGTAGGCGATGATGGGCTGGGCCGCGGCCGCGGCGGCGGCCGAGCCACCGCCCGTCCACTGCTCGCTGGTCAGCAACGAAATGATCGACTCCCACTGGGTCGCCGTGGTGCTCACCTCGGCGGCCAGGTTGGCGTACGCCGTTGCGGCGGCCATCAGCGGCGCGGCGCCCGCGCCGGCGTACATGAGGGAGGAGGTGATTTCCGGCGGAATTGCTGCAAAGTCAAGAACCATTTGTGTTTCCCGCTCCTTTTGTCTGTAGGGATTTGAAGTTTTAGACGGCCGTGGGCTTGGGCATGACGATCGGCTTGACGCCGTAGCGCGGTGCACCGAAGCCGGCGCTGTTGCGCGCGGCCGCGCCCATTCCCGGCATCCCCGGGATGATCCCGCCCGTGCCGGCCTGCGGCGCGGCGGCGGTCCAGCCGACCGTCTCGAGCGGCGCCGCGCTGGTGCCCACCACCGGGGTGGCCGGGGCGGCCCACGTCGGCGGCACCGAGAGCTTGCCGACCAGGCTCGCCTGGCCCGCCGCGGCCATTGGCGCCGCGCCGATCCCGGCCATGCCGCCGCCTGCCATCGGCGCGGTCGTGTCGGCCAGGCCCGCCGCGTCGGCCGCCGAGCCGGCGGCGTCGGCGGCGGAGGTGTCGAGCAGACCGCCACCGGCCAGACCCAGGAGGTCGGAACCGGCCGAGGCCCAGTTGCCGCCGCCGATGTTGAAGAGGTTGGCGGTGTTGCTCGAGAGGCCGAAGATCCCGCCGAGCATTTGCGGGTTGGTGCCGTTGCCGGTGCTACCGAGCAGGTATGCCAACCAGTCCAGCGGGGTGTTCGACGGCGCGGCGGCAGCGGCGGCGGCCGGAGACGCGGCGCTCGACAGCGTGGCCTGGGCCGCGTTGATGGCCTCGGTGTCCCCGTAGCTGCCGGAGCTGATGCCCAGGGTCTGGGCGTAGTTCTCGAGCAGCGTTTGCGCCTCGGTGGCGATCGCCTGGTACTGGGTGCCGTACGCCGAGAAGATCGCGGCCTGCTGGGCCGACACCGGGTCGGCGGCGGCCGGAGCGATGACCGTGGTCGCCGCCGCGGCGCCCGCGTTCTGCGCGGCCAGGTTGGTGTTGATCCCCGACAGCAGCTGCTCGGCAGCGAGCATCTCTTCGGTCTGTGTTGTCAGAAATGCCATCGATTGCTCCTAATGTTGGAACGAGTCGACCCCCATGTGTTGGTCGACCTGTGTGTTCGCGTAACGGCCCCTGTGCGTTGGCGTAACACTAACGACCCACGACTCCACGGTCCCGACCGAAAGCGCCAGCGTGACAGCCGTTTACGGCTTTTTAACGATGAAGTCGGTAGTTTTAACACGGTCCTGCCGCGCGACATAGTGATGTGATCTGTCATCTGCCGGAAAGCCGGGGTTAATGCGCGCGGGCGCGGATCCTAACCGACGGCACCCGGTACCGCACGTCGGGCATTTCGCCTAATCGAGCGGGGTGCGATGTCCCCGGGCTCGCGCATGCGCGCTAGATTCGCCGCCGAGCCCCCATAGCCCAATTGGCAGAGGCAGCGGACTTAAAATCCGCCCAGTGTCGGTTCGAGTCCGACTGGGGGCACAGTGCTTGTGCAGGTAGATGGCTCGGTGGGGCGGCAGCCGGTCCTCTCGCGGCCAGATTTACCGGCGTAGTACCGGCGTGCGGGGAGGTACCTGCGGCGCTAGCGAACTGCCGTGCCACCACACCAGCCTCACAGATCACTACCGTCACACGGGCGAAATATTAAAGCAGACTTCGGTCCGAAACTGGGGATGCTGACCGGCGTGTCGCGGCCTGGTTACGTCGGTGGCCGGCCATAGCCTGGAGGCATGAGTTGGACCCACATCTTCACCACGCATGAGTTCTGGCTAGGGGTGCCATCCGGCGCGGTCCTTGCTGTGACTCCCGCGCTCATCGCCGCGAGGTCATTGCGGAACAGCGACCGCCGAAAATTTGCCCAAGAGGACAAGGTGCTCGACCGCAAGGAGACCCGCGAGGACAAAATCCGCGATCAGGAGACGCTCCGCGAGGCGGCGATGGAGTTCACGCAGGTGTCGACAGACATCCTGACAACGACCATCGACATCAAGGGCATCTTCAACTCCATGCGCGACTGGTTCCACAACCGCGCGGGCACGGACGACCCGATGGCTGACGCCAAGTTCGACCACTCCGAGAAGGTGATGGACGCGCAGATGCGTATCGCGGTGCCGGTCAACAAGCTAAAGATGGTCGCGCCAACAAACGTGCTTGAAGCTGCCACCCGGACCACGACGGCGATTATGACGACGGTGCAGCAGACCACCGAACCGTTCGCCATTCGTGTGGCCCACAAAGTCGCGTCCGACGAACTCAACAATTTCATCAGTGTTTTTCGCCAGGAGATTGGGCGCGACCCATACACCAATGCCGAACAACAGCAGCAGGTGTTCTCCTTCTTGGAGACGCTGAAGCAGCAAGTCAACGCCTACGTCGAAGAGGCCAAGGCCGACATGAAAGCTGCTGGCTTCAAGACGACTCCCTGGGACGACCACCGTGGTGAGAGTCAGCCGCCCGAGGCCGGGGACACAGCGGACGACGAAGGGCCGACCTTCCTGGGCCCGACTCCGTTGGTGGTTGTCCGGTCACTCAACGTTGGCGACGACATATCGCTACCCATAGGCCGCAGCGGACGAACGGGAACAATCGGGCTTCGCTCAACGATCCGTAGCTTCAACGACGACCGGACGCAGATGACGGTGTTCGTTCACAAGAACCAGAAGACGGTGACGCTCAACGTGAACCCCGATCAGCAATTCATCCGCGTGCCCCGGGCAGCGAGCTAATTACTTGCCGCGCTTGCGTTTCGGTGCGGCCGTGCTCTTGGCGCGGCGACCGACCTTGGTGTTGCCCTTCGCGCGGGCAGCCTTGGCGAACTTGGCGCGGGCTGCGGCCTGCTTCTTGCTAGCCATCGGTGCTTCCTCTCTGTTGGCCGGGGCGCCGGGGCGGGGAGTCTGGCCGACAACCTCTCAACCCGCCCCGGCGACCGACTAGGGTGTGCCGCTCTGCGGCCTAGCGTGGCCGTAGCCGTGTGCGCGGGGCGCGCCCGGCAGCTCGGCGGCACGGGCGCGGTGGGCGGCCAGGGCGGGCACCGGGTACGAAAACCCACCCTGGCCACGACTCATGGAGCCACCTGCTCACCGGGGTAACCCCGCACCTCATCTGATGGCCGGGGGTGCCACCGTGGCCGCCCCACGCGCTCCGCGTTGCGTGGCGGGTCAACACGCGGGCTGCGGGGGTGATCACCTCATGTTGGCCAGCCGGGGCCAACGCGACGACGACGTAACGATTTGGGATCGGTAGTCAGTCGGCCCGCATCTACTTATCGCACGCGCCGCCACCAGGTGGCGCATCCCGCGTAGGCAGGAAACGAAAGGAGCCGGCCATAAACACCAACGTCGCTACCCGTCACGCAGCCCCTTCGACTACTCGTCGAACCCGCACGGCCGGCCTGTACGCATTGAAGCCGTGGTTCACCGCAAGGCTGGCCCCGATCGTCGACATTGCGGTGGCTCGGCGAGTGTCTCCGGACCTCTTCACCGCCGCCGGTGTCGCCGCGGCCGGTGCCGCCGGAACCGCCATCGCGTTCGGCTGGTGGCCGCTGGCGGCGGTCTTCATGGTGATCCGGCTGGCCGGCGCCAACCTTGACGGAGCGGTCGCCCGAGCGCGTCGCGTGAGCCGGCCGTGGGGCTTCGTGGTCAACGAACTCGGCGACCGCACCGCAGACCTGCTCGGCTTCGCGGGCCTGGCGGTCTGGGCTGCGCGGCAGCACGGCTCCGGATTGCACTGGTTGTCCTGGCCCGTGCTTCAGGTTCTGCTGGCCGCGCTAGCCGCCACGCTGCCGACCTTCGCGTCGCTAGCCGTCGCCGCGGCGGGCCTCACGCGCCGCAACGGCGGACCGCTCGGCAAGACCGAACGCTGCCTGTTCCTCGTGCTGGCCACGGCCTTTCCCATCGCCATGCCGATCCTGCTGGCGCAGTTGGTGAACGGATCGCTGCTCACCACCGTCCTGCGGCTGCGGGCCGCCCATCGCGAGTTGAAGACGCGGCGCGCGCACGAAACGCCGGTCGAAACGACCGATCGCCTCGCGCTGTTCGAGCAGTTCGACGCGATCACGCAGCCGTTCATCGTGACTCACCAGCGGTTCGACGCCGTCACGCTGCCCATGGCGCAGGTGGCCGCATGACCATCAATCGGATTGCGAGCGTCCTTCGCCACTGGCTGTGGCGGACGGTGTGCGCCGTCTCCGGCGGCCTCGCCGTGACCGGGCGATGGGACGTCGAGGGCGGCTGCATCGTCGTCGCCAATCACGCCTCGCACGCCGACACCGCGGTGCTGGTGGCGGCGTTGCCGTCCACAGCTCGCCCGGTCTTCGGCGCGGCGGCCGATTACTGGTTCGACGTGCCGGTGCGACGCTTCATCGCGACCTCGCTGATCGGAATACTGCCGGTGCGACGCTCGGGCGACGGCAACTACGACGCGCTGTTCGCGGCCGTCGGTCCGGCGCTGCGCGCGGGACGGACCGTCGTCATCTATCCCGAGGGAACGCGGTCCACAGACGGCACCATCGGCGAATTCCGTTACGGCGCAATACGTCTGGCACGAGACTGCGGGGTGCCCATCGTTCCGGTGGCGATCGTGGGGACTGCCGAGGTGCTACCGAAGGACGGCAGCTTCTCGCCCGGCCCGATGGAGGTACGCCTCGGAACGCCTGTCGATCCCCACACCACCTCCGCATCGCAACTGCGGTCGCGGGTGCTGGCACTGCGGGGCGACGTCGTGGCCGATGACCGCTTCGCGCTGGCGTCGTAGAGCCGGCGGCCCACAATGTCACTCGTCGAGCACTGGTTGCCTCGTCTCGATCGGCGGATGCCGCTCAACATCGACCTGGGTCCGCTGCACGTTCACATGTATTCGCGGGCTGTGTTCCTGATGTGGGTCACGGTGGCGATCCTCGCGGTCGCGGGCATCGCCGTCGTGCTCTCGCGCAAGCAGGAGTTGGTCCAGAAGTGGCGCACCTGGGTGCTGATCGCACCGGCTGTCGGGCTCCCCGTCTGGGCCGGCCACGGCACGGCGGCGGGGTTGGCCGCGGCACTGGCTGTCGTCGCGGTGATCGAGTACGCGCGACTGGTCAAGCTCGGCCGCGCCGACACCTACGTGCTCGTGGTCCTGGCCGTGGCATACCCGATCGCGGCGTGGCTGCGCCCCACGCTTCTCCAGTTCGCGCCGATCGTCGTGCTGCTGTGCGTGGTGCCCTCCGTCCTCGAGGGCGACGTCGAGAACGGCGCCAGGCGGGCCGCGTCCGCCGCGTTCGCGTCGGTGTGGATCTGCTGGTCGCTTTCCCACCTCGTCATGGTGGGGGCGGACGCGTATCTGTTGTGCTTCGCCGTCGCGGCCACCGACGTCGCGGCCTGGTGTGGCGGAAAAGGGTTGCGCCGCATGCGATGGGCGCGCAGGCCGCTGTCCCCGCTGAGTCCCAACAAGACCATCGGCGGGATGGTCGGCGCCATTGCCGGCGCGTTCGTAATCCTCACGCTCCTGGGCACCATCTCCGTCGGCCTGCTCATCGCCGTCTCCATCGGCGGTCTGTTCGGGGACCTGCTCGAGTCCATGCTCAAGCGACAGGCCCAGGTCAAGGACGCCGGTGGCTGGCTGCCCGGGTTCGGCGGCCTACTCGACCGCATCGATTCACTGCTCGTTGTCCTCCCACTCGCGTACTTCCTCGGATGAGAGATCTCGATGAATAACGACAAGCCCACGCTGCCGATCACCCTGCGTAACCGGACCGACGACGCCACGGATATGCGTGCCCGTTGGCGATTCCCGGCAACACCGTTCGGGTCGATCCCGATAGGTCCGAGCGTCGACCGGGAGAATCGCGTCCGGCCCGCGGCGACCGATGGCCTGCAGATGCGGGATGTCACCCTCTGCGTAGACGGCAAAACAGTTCTCCTGGAACGGGTTTCGTTCACGGCGCGCCCCGGCACCCTGACCGCCGTGATCGGTCCATCGGGCGCGGGCAAGTCGACGCTGGCCAAGGTCGCCGCCGGGGCGCAGCGGCCGACCGGCGGGACGGTGGCTTTCCAGGAGAGGGCCGTGCACGCCATGCGCGGCGAGATCGGGATGGTGCCCCAGGACGATCTGGTGCACGGCCGACTCACCGTCGCACAGGCGCTGCGGTTCGCGGCGGAACTCCGAATGCCCGCCGACACCACCGCAGCCGAACGCGGGCGGGTGATCAGCACGGTGCTCTCCGAACTCGAGCTCTCGCCGCACGCCGACACCCGCATCGACAAGTTGTCGGGCGGCCAGCGTAAGCGCGTGTCGGTCGCGGTCGAATTGCTGACCGGCCCTGACCTATTGGTGCTCGACGAACCGACGACGGGGCTGGATCCGGCCCTGGACCGCTCGGTGATGGCGATGCTGCGCCGGTTGGCCGACGCGGGCCGCGTGGTCGTGGTGGTGACGCACTCGTTGACGTTCCTGGACATGTGCGACCAAGTGCTGTTGCTCGCGCCCGGCGGCAAGACGGTTTTCTGTGGCCCACCCGATCGGCTCAGTTCCTATCTGGGAGCGTCGGATTGGGCCGACATCTTCACGAAGGTATGCGCCGATCCGAACGGTCTGCACCGACGGTTCATGCAGGCCCGAGGGGCCGAGTCCGCGGACACCGTGTGCCGCGCCGCGCCGGTGCAGCCGACGTGGCAACCGCCCCGGCTGGGCGTGTGGCGCCAAACGTCGACGCTCGCACGCCGCCAGGTGCGGTTGCTGGCGGCGAACCGGGGTTACCTCGCCTTTCTCGCGGTGTTGCCGTTCGTCGTCGGCCTGCTGCCGTTGACCGTCACGGGCCATGCGGGCCTGAGCCACCTGCCGGCGCCTGGCGCACCGCCGTTCGAAGCCAAGCACATCGTCGCGTTGACGAGCTTCGCGGCGATCCTGATGGGAACCACACTCA
Organism: Mycobacterium sp. UM_11; assembly: GCF_001414075.1. Classification (NCBI taxonomy): domain Bacteria; kingdom Bacillati; phylum Actinomycetota; class Actinomycetes; order Mycobacteriales; family Mycobacteriaceae; genus Mycobacterium; species Mycobacterium sp. UM_11. The sequence goes on from NZ_LATC01000150.1 coordinate 8,190, forward strand.
CCGTCCGCGATCTCGTCGGCGAACGCGCCGTCTTCCCTGTCTCTTATACACATCTG
>NZ_LATC01000151.1:0-7987 GCF_001414075.1 Mycobacterium sp. UM_11
GGCTCGTTCACCCAGACCCAACGCCTCGTGCAGTGGCGGCACAAGGCGGTCGATCCGCCCGGCGACTGCCAGAGCGAATTGCAGTTCTTCGTAGAGCTGGGCAAGCGAATCCGCCAGCGGCTGGCCGGCTCCACCGACCCGCGTGACCGACCACTGCTCGATCTGACGTGGGACTATCCCACCGACGAGAGTGGCGAACCCGACCCCACCGCGGTGTTGGCCGAAATCAGCGGCTGCTACCTGACGGGCCCCAAAGCCGGCCAGCCCGTCCCCGGCTATACCGAACTCGGTGCCGACGGGTCGACCTCGTGCGGATGCTGGATCTACTCGGGCGTGTACGCCGAGGGTGTCAACCAGGCCGCCCGCCGAGCGCCGCTGGGCGGGCCGAGCCCGAGTCAATCGGAGTGGGGGTGGGCCTGGCCGGCCGACCGCCGCATCCTGTACAACCGCGCCTCGGCCGACCCGGATGGCAAACCGTGGAGCGAGCGCAAGCGCTACATCTGGTGGGATGAGCAGCGCGCCCGCTGGGTCGGCGACGACGTGCCCGATTTCCCCGTCGACCGCGCCCCGCACGTCCGGCCCGATCCCGATGTCGGCGGGCCCGACGCGCTTGCCGGCGACGACCCGTTCATCATGATGGCCGACGGCAAGGCGTGGCTGTTCGCGCCCAAGGGTATGGTCGACGGTCCGCTGCCCACACACTACGAACCGCAGGAGTCGCCGGTCGCGAACGCGTTGTACCCCCAGCAGCGCAACCCGGCACGAATCACGTTCCCGCGCAAGGACAATCTCAGCGCGCCCAGCGCCGGGGAACCCGGGGCCGACGTGTACCCGTACGTGTTCACCACCTACCGGCTCACCGAACACCACACCGCCGGCGGAATGAGCCGGTGGCTGCCCTATCTCTCGGAGCTGCAACCGGAGATGTTCTGCGAGGTGTCCCCGGAGCTGGCCGCCGAACGCGGGCTGGAGCCCTACGGATGGGCCACCATCGTCTCACCCCGCGCGGCGATCGAGGCCCGGGTGCTGATCACCAAACGCGTTGCGCCACTGATTGTCAACGGCCACACCGTGCATCAGATCGGGTTGCCATATCACTGGGGCGTCGGCGGCGACGCGGTGGTGAGCGGGGACGCGGCCAACGACCTGCTGGGCGTGACGCTCGATCCCAACGTGCAGATTCAGGAGTCGAAGGCCGGTTCGTGCGACATCCGGCCGGGGCGCCGGCCGCGCGGCGAGGACCTGCTGCGCCTGATCGCCGAGTACCAGTCGCGATCGGGTGCCACCGCCGAGACCGGCAACGTACGGATCAGCGAGGGAGTCTGGGAAGGGGGAGCCGATGGGTCAGCTGAGCGGACCGACCGACCCGACGAGTGACGCCGGCTGGGCAGAACCCAAGCCGCGCAAGGGATTTTTCACCGACACCTCCATCTGCATCGGCTGCAAGGCCTGCGAGGTCGCGTGCAAGGAGTGGAACCGCAACCCGCGCGACGGGGACCTGGAGCTGCTGGGCTCGTCCTACGACAACACCGGCTCGCTGGGCGCCAGCACCTGGCGGCACGTGGCGTTCATCGAGCAGGGCCGCGACCGGATCGACCAGGCGCGCGAATCCGGCCGCGCGCTCATCGATTTGGGCATGCCCGCGGTCCCCCGGCCCCCGGATACCTCGCCGCCGGACACCCCGGAGTTCCGCTGGCTGATGTCGTCGGACGTGTGTAAGCACTGCACGCACGCCGGTTGTTTGGACGTCTGCCCGACGGGCGCGTTGTTCCGCACCGAGTTCGGCACCGTTGTCGTTCAGGATGACGTCTGCAACGGGTGCGGCACCTGCGTCGCGGGTTGCCCGTTCGGTGTCGTCGAACGCCGCAGCGACGGCACCTACACGACGCCGGCGCAGCGGCCGGATCGCCCGGCCGAGAAACCCGTCTCCGGGGTGGCCCAGAAGTGCACCCTGTGCTACGACCGCCTCGTCGAAGACCAGATCCCGGCGTGCGCCAAGACCTGCCCGACGACGTCGATCAAGTTCGGCGACCACGACGACCTGGTGGTCAAGGCCAGGCAACGGGTCGCCGCGCTGCATGCCCAGGGACTCACGGAGGCCCGCCTCTACGGGGCCAACGAGCACGACGGCGTCGGCGGCACCGGGTCGATCTTCCTGCTGCTCGACGAGCCGGAGGTGTACGGGCTGCCGCCGGACCCGCGCGTGTGCACGGCCGACCTGCCGCAGATGTTCAAGCGGGCGACCATGGCCGCGGCCGGCATGGTCGGCGCGGCCGCATGGGCGTTCTGGAGGAGCCGGTGAGCACTTCGGAATTCGACAGCCTTCGCCCGCCGGAGCCGGCGGGCGGGAAGCGCAGGAAATCAAGCCGCAGGCGCCGTGGCCGCGATGAGTCGCTGATGGTTCCCGACGCCGAGTTCACCTCGTATTACGGACGTCCGGTCGTCAAGCCCGCGCCGTGGGGACCCGAGGTGGCGGCGTATTTGTTCCTGGGCGGCGTCGCGGGCGGCTCGGGGCTGCTGGCGGCCGGCGCCCAGCTCACCGGGCGAAACACGTTGCGCCGCAACACGAGGCTCTCCGCCCTGATCGCGATCGGGCTGGGCGCGGTCGCGTTGGTGAAGGACCTGGGCCGGCCGGAGCGATTCTTCAACATGCTGCGGACGGTCAAGCTGACCTCGCCGATGAGCATCGGCTCCTGGATCCTCAGCTTTTTCGGCGCCGGTATTGGGGTGGCCGCGATGTCCGAGGTCGACCGGATGACCGGCGAACGAATCCCGTTGGGGCCGCTGCGTCCCGTCCTGCGCGCCCTGGAGGGTCCGGCCGGGCTGGAGGCCGCCGTCTTCTCGCCGCCGCTCGCCGTCTACACCGCGGTGTTGCTCACCGACACCGCCACCCCCACCTGGAACGCCGCCTACCGGGACCTGCCGTTCGTGTTCGTCAGTTCGGCAAGCCTGGCCGCCTCGGGGTTGGCGATGATCACCACCCCGGTGTCCGAGGCGGGCCCCGCGCGCACGCTGGCCGTCATCGGCGCGGTCGGCGACCTGATCTCCGCCAGGTTCACCGAGTTTCGAATGGACCCGGTGACCAGGGAACCGCTGCACCAAGGCAGGCCCGGCCGGCTCCTGGCCGCGAGCGAATGGCTCGCCGCGGCCGGCGGCCTGGGCGCATTGCTCGGCGGCGGTCACCGCGGCCTTGCGGCCCTGTCCGGGGTGACCCTGCTGACGGCTTCGGCCATGCTGAGGTTCGGCTTCTTCGAGGCGGGACTGGCGTCGACCCGCGATCCGCGCTACACGATCGAGCCGCAGAAGCGCAGGCTGGCGGCGCGCCGCGCGGCGGGCATCACGGGAGACTCGATCACCACCGCGGACTGAGCGAAGCGGCGGTTTGCGTATCGCGCGCCGGGGTACGTATAAGGGCATGACGAATTTCGGCTACACTCTGATGACCGAGCAGAGTGGGCCCAAAGACCTTGTACGGCAAGCTGTTTCGGCCGAAGAGCGGGGATTCGACTTCGAGGTCTGCAGCGACCACTTCTCGCCCTGGCTGACGTCCCAAGGCCACGCGCCGAACGCCTGGGCGGTGCTGGGCGCGGTCGCGCACGCCACCGAGCGGGTGGACCTCTACACCTACGTCACGTGCCCGACGATGCGGTACCACCCCGCGATCGTCGCGCAGCAGGCCGCCACCGTGCAGATCCTGTCCGACGGCCGGTTCACCCTGGGCCTGGGCAGCGGCGAGAACCTCAACGAACACGTCGTCGGCAAGGGTTGGCCCACCGTCGAGCGCCGCCAGGACATGCTCCGCGAGGCCATCAAGATCATCCGCGAGCTGTTCGGCGGCCAGCTGGTGAACTTCACCGGCGAATACTTCCGGGTGGACTCCGCGCGCCTGTGGGACGTGCCCGAGGTCCCGGTCGGCATCGCGGTGGCGATGGCCGGTGCCAAGGGCATCGAAAGATTCGGCAGGCTGGCCGACCACTTCGTCGCGGTGGAACCCGACGGCGAGCTCGTCGACGCCTGGCACGCCGCGCGCCAGGCCGCCAACCTGGCCGGTGGGGGCCGCGTCGTGGGCCAGATCCCGGTGTGCTGGGACCCCGACCGCGACGCCGCGGTCAAGCGCGCCCACGAGCAGTTCCGCTGGTTCGCCGGCGGCTGGAAGGTCAACGCCGACCTGCCGACCCCGGCCGGTTTCGCCGGCGCCACCCAATTCGTCCGGCCCGAGGACGTCGCCGACTCCATCCCCTGCGGACCCGACCTCGACGCCATCGTCGAGGCGGTCCGGCCGTACTGGGAGGCCGGGTTCACCGACATCGCACTGGTGCAGGTCGGCGGCGAATCGCAGGATCTCTTTCTGAAAGAAGCCGCCGAACCTTTGCTTGCCGCGCTGCGCGAGGCAGCAAACTAATCCAGGTTTGGCCCGTATCTGCCCGGGTATCCGCCTTCAATCGTGCGCAGCCGCCCGTACGGGCCGGCGGGGCGCGCGGATACCGGCTAGCAGCGCCGACTACCCGTGACCTGCAAAGCGGCTGTCTTGCAGCAACTTTGCCCGAAATGTGTTCGCCGAACGGCAAGGAGTGTTGACGATGGGCGATCGATCCGCCAGTACCACCTCCGCTTTGGTCAAGGCGCTCAGCGGCGCTAGTTTCGGGCTAGGTCTGACCGAGTTGGTCGCGCCCGGAAAGGTTGCTGCGATCGCGGGCGTGGACGACACCACCCGGTCGCGCCGGGTCATCCGCGCGCTGGGCGCGCGGGAATGCGGCCACGGCGCGGCGCTGTTGGGTGGCCCCGAGAAGCTGGTATGGACCCGGGTGGCCGGCGACGTCCTGGATGTGGCGTTGTTGGTGGCCGGGGTGGCCGCCCGCGGCCCCGGGCGGCGACGGCGGGGCGCGATCTCGACCGCGCTGCTCGCGGGGATCGGGGGGCTCGACCTCTACACGGCCCTGCGCACGACCAACGGCGGCGGCCGGCACCTCAATGGCGCCCGGCATCGCACCCTGCGCGCCGCCGTCACCGTGCGGCGCCCGCCCGAGGAGGTGTACCGGTTCTGGCGCGACCTGGAAAACCTGCCGAGCTTCATGCACCACCTCGAGTCGGTCACCTCCGGCGCCGACGGACAGTCGCGGTGGGTCGCCAACGCCCCGGCCGGACAGTCGGTGCAGTGGGACGCGCAGATCACCGAGGACGACCCCGACAAGCGGATCGCCTGGCAGTCGCTGCCCGGCTCGGCGATCGAAAACGGCGGCAGCGTCGAATTCACACCCACCGCCACCGGCGACGGCACCGAGGTCCGGGTCAGCATCGGCTACCACATCCCGGGTGGCCTGTTCGGCAAGGCGGCGGCGAGCCTATTCGGGGAGTCCCCCGAGCAACAGGTCAACGACGACCTCCGGCGTTTCAAACAGATCCTCGAAACCGGGCAGGTGCTGCGTTCGGACGGGTCCCCCGAGGGGACGGCGGCGGTCCGGCAGATGCATCAGCGGCCCGCTCAACCGAATGAAGGAGCCAGAGTATGAGGGCCACCGTGTGGGCGGGCCGCAACAGCGTCCAAGTCGAATCGGTTCCGGACCCCAAGATCCTCAACGATCGTGATGCCATCGTGCGCATCACCTCGACCGCGATCTGCGGTTCGGACCTTCACCTGTACGACGGTTACATCCCCACGGTGAAGCACGGCGACGTGCTGGGCCACGAATTCATGGGCGAGGTGGTCGAAGTCGGCAAGGCCGTCAACAACCTGGCCGTCGGCGATCGGGTGGTGGTTCCGTTCCCGATCGCGTGCGGGGCGTGTTCCGCCTGCCAGCGTGACCTGTACTCGCTGTGCGAGAACTCCAACCCCAACGCCGGTATCGCCGAAAAGTTCATGGGCCACTCACCGGCCGGGCTGTTCGGCTATTCGCACATGCTGGGTGGATTCGCCGGCGGCCAAGCCGAATACGCGCGGGTGCCGTTCGCCGACGTGGGACCGTTGAAGATCGAAGACGACCTCACCGACGAGCAGGTGCTGTTCCTGTCCGACATCCTGCCGACCGGCTACATGGGCGCGGAGATGTGCGGCATCACCCCCGGCGACGTCGTCGCCGTGTGGGGGGCCGGCCCGGTCGGGCTGTTCGCGATCATGAGCGCCTATCTGCTCGGAGCGGCGAAAGTCATTGCCATCGACCGCGTTCCGTATCGTCTCGAGCTGGCCCAACAGATCGGCGCCACCGCGGTCAACTTCGCCGAGACGTCGGTCCTCGAGGAGCTGCGGGACATCACCGCCGGGCGGGGTCCCGACCATTGCATCGACGCCGCCGGCATGGAAGCGCGCAGCGGCTCCGCCCCGGTGGACGCCTACGACCGCGTCAAGCAGGCCGCGCGCCTGGAAACCGAACGCCCACACGCCATTCGGGAGGCGGCAATGAGTTGCCGCAACGGCGGCACCCTGTCGATCGTCGGGGTGTACGGCGGCATGATGGACAAGTTCCCGATCGGCGCGGTCATGAACCGGTCGCTGACCATCAAGACCGGTCAGTGTCACGTGCACCGCTACATGCGCCCGCTGCTGGACCGGATTCGCAAGGGCGAGATCGACCCGACCATCATCGTCAGCCACCACCTGAGCCTCGACCAAGCGCCCCACGGCTACGAGATCTTCAAGAACAAAGAGGACCGGTGCACCAAAGTCATCCTCAATCCCACGTAATAAAAGGGGAATAGTCATGGCAAATGAATTGCAGGGCAAGAAAGTCGCCATTCTCGCGGCCGACGGCGTGGAGAAGGTGGAACTCGAACAACCCCGCGCGGCGCTGGAAGAGGCCGGCGCGCAAGTCGAGCTGCTTTCGCTGAAGACCGGAGAAATACAGGCCCGCAACCACGATCTCGAACCTGCCGGAACTTTCCCGGTCGACCGTGCGGTGAAAGAGTCTTCGGCAGCCGAATTCGACGGCCTGGTGCTTCCCGGCGGCACGGTGAATCCGGACAAGTTGCGGATGGACGGCGACGCGGTCGACTTCGTGCGGGAGTTCGTCGGCTCCGGCAAGCCGGTTGCCGCGATCTGTCACGGCCCGTGGACGCTGGTGGAAGCCGGTGTGGCAGAGGGCCGCACGCTCACGTCGTACCCCTCGATCCGCACCGACCTTCGCAACGCCGGCGCCAACGTGGTGGATCAGGAGGTTGTCGTGGACGGCAACCTGATCACCAGTCGTTCACCGAAGGACCTGCCGGCATTCTGCGCGGCCATTGTCAAGCAATTCGCCCATGCGGCCGCGAGTTAACGAAGAAATGGCGATTGCCCCGCCGTTTGAACCCATCGGTTTGCGGGCATTACACAGGCCAAGCAGTGATCGCCCCGGCGATCCGTCGAAAGGCCAAAGTTGACCACAACATATCCAGGACCCGCCGTCTCGGCTGTTGCCAACGTTTATCAGCCGCAGGAGGATTCCCGATTGCTGGTGGAGGTAATGTGGGAAAGCGGGCTCATTTCAGGACGGCGTGTCCTCGATCTGTGTACGGGTAGTGGATTCGTCGCGATTGCCGCCGCCGAGATGGGCGGCGAGGACGTGACGGCTTTCGACATCTGCCCGAACGCGGTGGGTTGTTCGCGCGGCAACGCGGCCGCCGCCGGCGTGAATGTCGATGTCCGCAAGGGGACATGGAGCGACGCCCTGGACTGCGCGCCGTTCGACGTGGTCGTGTCTAATCCGCCGTATGTGCCGACACCGCCCGGCGGCGACACCGAGCACATCAGTCCGAGCGCGGGCCCGTCGTGGGCCTGGAACGCCGGCGTCGACGGACGGACGGTGCTGGACCCGCTGTGCGAAGCGGCGCCAAAGTTGCTGTGCGACGGGGGTTCCCTGCTCCTCGTGCACTCGGCGCTCGCCGGTGTCCAGCAATCTCTGGATTCGCTGAAGTGGGCCGGCATGGACGCGGAAGTGGTTGCGTCCAAATGGATACCGTTCGGCCCCGTGATGACGGCGCGCGCGACCTGGTTGGAGCTGTCTCTTATACACAT
>NZ_LATC01000152.1:0-7763 GCF_001414075.1 Mycobacterium sp. UM_11
GATGTGTATAAGAGACAGCTCGTGCTGGGTGGCGACGAAGCGAGAATGCGCGATCGCGGTGCCGTGCGTGTGAATGATGCCCTTCGGGTCGGAGGTGCTTCCCGATGTGTAGATGACGACCAGGTCGTCGGACGGGCGGACGGTGGATTCGCATGCGCGCAGAAACGCCTCGGGCACCGGTTCCGGCCACCTGGAAGGCCATTTCCGATCGGTGTCGCCAAGGGCGAAGACGTTGCGTAACTGAGGTACTCGTTCGATGGCGAGGGGCTCGTTGCCTACCGAAGGATCACCTGTGGCCTCCGTAATCCGGGCCAGCATGTCCTTGCCGAGCAGCGAGTCGACCGACAGCAGGGTGTGGATGTCGGCGTCGCGAAGCACCCACCCCAACTCCGGCGGCTGAAAGAAGGTGTTGATCGGCACCGCGACCGCGCCGATCCGCGTGGCCGCCAGGAAGGCGACCGCGAAGTCGGGCCCGTTGGGCGCCAAGATTCCGATCCGAACGCCTTTGGTGATCCCAGCCGCCAGCAGCCGCCGCGCCATCTCGGCGGACCTAATATCGGCTTGCCCGTATGTGATTCGCTCGATCGTCCCCGCACCGGCCGAGCTGACGACGAAGTCGTTGTCGCCGTACGCCGCGACCAGGTCGGCCAGCATCGGCGGGACGACGGGCGCATAGGGCAGCGGGTCGTAGCTGAAGGTTCGTGCGGATTCACCCATGGCGCGTCATTCCACGACCCACCGTGGTTGCCGCTTCTCCGCGAACGCGAGCATCCCTTCCCGGTAGTCGGGATGGGTCAGCTGGTGTTGCAGAACATAGCGGTACGCGACATCGTTGGCCGCGCGCAGCCCGACGTCGAGGCTGCTCCACATCGCCTTAATCGACGCCTGGACCGTCGCCGGCGAGAGTTTCGCGATGTCCAAGGCGATTTCGCGCGCCCGCTGTTGCAGCCGGTCCGCGGGCACGACCTCGTTGATCAGGCCGATCTCGTAGCCCCGCTGCGCGCTGATCCGGCCCTGCTTGGTCATCAGCCCGAGCTGCATCACCATTGACAGCGGCATCCTGCGCAGCAGCACCGCGGGCTCGAGCGCGAACACGTTGCCCACTGCCATATGCGTGTCGATCAGCTCGGCATGCTCGGCCGCGATGATGAGGTCGGCGTCGGCGACCTGGTGCAGGCCGCCGCCGACGACCATCCCGTTGAGGGCGCAGATCACCGGTTTCCACACGTTGTGGTGCAGCCGCGAGCCGGGAACCTTGTTGCGGATGCCGCCCTCGGCCGTTGCCCGGATGTCTTGGCCCGCGGAGAACGCGCGGTCGCCGGCCCCGGTGATGATGGCCACCCGAATGTTGGGGTCCTCCCGCACCCGAGCCCACGCTATGCCGAGTTCGGTGCGGGTCAGGTCGTCGGTGGCGTTGAGCCGCTCCGGTCGGTTGATCGTGATGGTGGCGACCTGTTCGCTGACGTCGAACAGGATTCTCTTCAGTTCCACGACATCCCCTGGCATCGATTCGTAGCAGTAAACACTACATCAGCATCTGTCTTGTCGTTCCACATCGACGTCATGGCATCCACTGCCCACCCGACACCGAAATCAGCTGGCCGGTGACGTGTTTGGCGGCGGGTGAACACAAAAATGCCACCACGCCCGCGACATCCTCCGGTTCCCCGATGTTTCCGGTCAACGTCGTCAGGCGCATCTGCGCCAGCTCGTCCGACGTCTTGCGCGACAACAGCCACGGTGTCGCGGTGGTGCCAACAACGACGGTGTTGACCCGGATGGCGTGGACACCGAGCTGAACGGCCATCAGCCGGCTCAACCCCTCGACGCCGGCCTTGGCGGCCGCATAGGCCGGCGGCCCGGTGCGTACCCCGTGGGCCGACACCGAGCTGACGTTAACAATGGCCCCGCCGCCGTGGGCCACCATCTGCCGTGCGACGACCTGTGCCATCACGAAGGTGCCCTTGAGATTGACGTCGACAATGCGGTCCCAGTCCTCGTCCGTCTGCTCGAGAAACGTTCCGGGCAGCGTCATTCCCGCGTTGTTGACCAAGGCTCGAACGGGCCCGTGCCGCTCCGCCAATCCCTCCAGCGCTTCCTCGACCGCCCCACGGTCGGTGATCGACAGGTTCATCGGGACAAGCAATCCCGCCCTCGCCTCGTCTGTATCGTTCGCGCGTCCAATGGCCTTCGCATTCACATCGATCGCCGCGACCCGGTGTCCGCCGCAAATCAGTGCGGCCACAATGGATTCCCCGATGCCTCGCGCTCCCCCGGTGACCACCGCGAGGGGACGTGAGTCACCCGACACGCTGCTCACTCCCCCGCCCCGGTCCGGCAGCCGTGCCGGCGCGCTCGATCCCGGCGATCGAGGGCCGCACAAGCTCCACGGATTCGGTCATCAGTTGCGACAAGTCACCCTGGCCACCGGCGGCGACCCATGAATCGATCGCGGCGCGGTTGGCGGCGTTGATGAGAGCGGCGGCCAGCCGGGGGCGCAAGTCCGCTTGGACGTCGCTCCCCAGCCAGCGCGCGACCTCGGTGGTGAGCTGATCGATCCAGTCCTCGTTGATCCGCAGCATCGTCGCGCGCAGCGCCGGCAGGCTGTGATACATCCGCGCGCGGACCAGGAACATGTCGGGCTGCTCGACGATCGCCTGCGCCACGGCCGTCGACGTTTCGGCGAGGGCGTCCCACAGGGAGTCGGATCGCGCGGCGCGGAAGCGGCGGATCGCCTCCTGTAGCCGCTCCGCATAGCCGTCGAACAGGATGTCTTCCTTGTTCGCGAAGTGATGAAAGAACGTGCGCGGCGCGACCCCGGCGACCGCCGAAATCTGGTCGACGGTGGTCGCCTCGTAACCCTGGGTGGCGAACAGCTCGATCGCCGCATGGATGAGTGCCTGTCGGTTGCGCAACCCGCGGGCCCGTCGTTGGTCCATGCTCATACCCCTGCCAGCGTGGCGGTTCCGGAGCTCAGGGCGACGGCGTCGCCCTGCAGCGTCCGGAAGCGCACCGAATCTTCGGTTCGCCAGATCTCCGTCCGCAGCGGCGCATCGAGCTTCACCTGCTTAGAGAACCGGCAGGCCAAGGATGTCAGCGACCGCGGATCCCCGTCGCCGATCCGGCCGATCACCGCCCGGGCGGCGAATCCCAGCGTGCACAACCCATGCAGGAATACGTCGTCGAAGCCGTACTTGCGGGCCGCATCCGGGTCGATGTGCAGCTGGTTGCGGTCGCCCGAGAGCCGGTAGAGGGCGGCCTGCTCGGGCCGGACGACGTCGTCGAACACAGCGTCCGGTGGCCCGTCGGGATCCGGTTCGGCAGCGGGCCCACGCTCACCGCCAAATCCCCCCGCACCGAGGACCATGGTTTGGGATTTGGCGACGAACACGGTCCCGTCCTGGTCGGCGCCGCGGCTGGTCAATTCGACGGCGGCGTGTTTGCCCTTGTCCCACACGGCCGACACCTCCGCCTGCACGCACACTTCCCCACTGGCACCGATCGGCCGGCGCATTTCCAGCGACTGCGCCGAGTGCACGATCGGATACGTCCCCAGGTCGAGCACACCGCGCAGGTCCTTGACGGCCCACCAGTTCGCCACCAACGCAAACGTTGGCAGCACATCCGGACCGCAGGCCTCGTTGAGCATCCGCAGCTCGGCCGGCGGGCGGGCGCCCACGCCCAGCGCGTAGAGGATCACGTCAGTGTCGTCCCAGCGAAAGGTGCTCGGCGGCAGTGCAGTTCCGACCGCAGAGTCGAACGGCGCCACGGAACCTCCTACTAGACGGATTGACGATATGTGTTCAATCGTGCAGTATTGTCGCAGTCAGTGCAACTACTTTTCGAAGCGGACAACGGGAGGGACCGACATGAGGTTCGGCGTGTTCATCCTCGGCGACAAGCCCAACCACCTCAGCGAGCGGGAGGTGCTGGCCAACGTGCTGGAGGAGGCGCGCTGGGCGGAGGAACTCGGTTACGACGAGATCTGGCTGGCCGAACACCACTTCTCCCCCTACGGCATGCTCCCGGACCTGCCGCAGGTGGCGACGGCCATCGCCGCGCAGACCGAACGCATCCGCATCGGTACCGCGTGCATGGTGGCGCCCTTCCACGAGCCGATCCAGTTGGCCGAACGGATCGCCTTGGTCGACGTCCTGTCCGGCGGGCGCTTCGACGCCGGCTTCGGGCGCGGCTATCAGGCCCACGAGTTCAAGGGCTTCGGCATCTCGATGGAGGAGGCCACCGGGCGATACCAAGAGTGCGTGGAAATCGTCAGCCGCCTCCTGACCGAAGAAAGCGTCAGCTTCCAGGGCAAGTACTTCCAGGTCCAGGACGTCACGATTTACCCGCGGCCCGCGCAACAGCCGATCCCCGTGTGGGGCACCGTGATGAAGACGCCGTCGAGCTTCGAGTGGCTCGCCGAGAAGGGTTTCGGCGCGATCATCGGCAACCCCTATCAGGTCGACCCGGATTTGCAGGGGGCCCTGGACATCTACCTGAAGGTGCAATCCGAAAAAGGGCTCGACGCGGCCACCGGTAACGTGTGGGCGCTGCTCAATGCCTTCTGCCACCAGGACGACGCATTCGCCCGCAGTTACCCGCGTGAGAGTGTCGAGCTCTCCATTCAGACCCATCGCAAGTACTCGAGCCCGTTCGAGCGCGGCGGGGAGATACCGGCCGACTACAAGGCCTACTCGGACTGGTTCGACAAGCACGACAAGCAGAGCTACGAACAGGTCCTGAATTCCCACCTCACGCTGATGGGTGACCCGGACCGCATCATCGGCAAGATGCGCACGGTCATCGACATGGGCTGGCGGAACATCATTTTGCGCATGTCGCGCGGCGGCGCCATGGACCGCACGAAGGTATACGAGTCGATGAAGCTGTTCGCCCAAGAGGTGATCCCTGCGGCGACCGAACTCGCGGCAGCCGCGGCTTGAGTCAGCAACTCGCCGGCCGCATCCGCGCGGTGCTCGACCTCGACCCGCGGGCGCCCGCGATCGAGTATGAGAGCCGGTGGGTGGATTGGCAGGCATTGTCAGACGTGGCCGCGGGCGTTCAAAGCTGTTTGACATCAGCCCGTTTGGGTCCGAGCGCCCCCGTCGGCCTGGTGCTGCGCAATCATCCCGCGATGGTCGGGGCCCTGCTCGGCGTGCTGCTGACCGACGGTTGCGTAGTCACGATCAATCCGGCACAGGGCGACGCCGGGCTCTGCGCGGACATCCGCGGGCTGCGGTTGCCCGCGGTGGTGGGGGTGCAGACCGATTGGGAGCGTCCAGGAATCGTCGACGCCGCCGCCGGGGCCCTGGGTGTTGCGCTGTCAAATGACATGGCCGGCGCCACCCTGGTGGCCGGGCTGGAACATCCCGGACCGGGCCCCTTCCGCCCGCCCGGTGACGGCATCGCCGTCGAGATGCTGACGAGTGGCACCACCGGCCCGCCCAAGCGGATACCGCTGTCCTACAGCTCCTTTGAGCACACCATCGCGGCGGCGAGCGCGCATTACCGTGCTGGCGCCGGGCAGGACCCGGAACCGAGACTGCATTCGGGCATCGCCATCGTCTCCTCGCCGCTGGTGCATATGTCCGGGCTGTTCCGCACGCTGATGAACATCTGCGAGGGACGAAAGATCGCGCTCCTGGAGCGATTCAGGGTTCCCGACTTCGTGGATTTGCTACTCCGGCACCGACCGAAGGCCGTGAGCCTGGTGCCGTCGGCGATGGCGATGGTGCTCGACGCCGGGGTGGATCCGGAAGCGTTCTCGAGCGTCGAGGTGGTGACCTCGGGCACCGCACATCTGCCGGTCGACGTCCAGACGAGGTTCGAGTGCCGCTACGGCGTCGCGGTGCTGCCATCCTACGGGGCAACGGAATTCGCCGGCGGGGTGGCCGGTTGGAACCTCGCTCTGCACCGGCAATGGGCGACCGCCAAACGCGGAAGCGTGGGGCGCCCGCAACGCGGCCGGGAGATCCGAGTCATGTCCCTCGAGGACGACACCGAGATGCCGCCCGGCGAGCAGGGCCGCATCGAGGTTCGCACCGAAGGTGGGGACTGGGTGCGGACCACCGACCTGGGCCGGGTTGACGCCGACGGGTTTGTGTTCATCGACGGCCGCACGGACGACGTCATCATCCGCGGCGGTTTCAAGGTCAATCCGGGCGAGATCGTCGGCGTGCTCCGTAACCATCCGGCTGTCCGCGATGCTGGGGTCACCGGCCTGCCCGATGAACGGCTCGGCCGGGTGCCGGTCGCGGCGGTCGAGTTGACCGACGGCGGCCACGCCACGGCGGACGAGCTGCTCGCGTACGTGCGTGAACGATTGAGCCGTTACTACGTCCCGGCCCGCCTGATCATCGTCGAGGAGTTGCCCCGCACGCCGTCGCTTAAGGTCAGCCAACCCGCGCTGCGCGAACTCTTCGAAGGGACAGCAAGTTGACGACACGTGGTGTGGCCGCCATTGCCGGTGTGGCCGATGAGGTTTCGGCGAGCGGGGTGATCGACGTTCCGCTGCGCGAGCTCGAGGCGCGCGTGATCACCGCCGCCCTGGCCGACGCGGGCCTGTCGCTACGTGACGTCGACGGGCTGTGCACCTGCACCGGCGGAACGCTCATGCACTCGGTCGAGCTCGCCGAGTACCTGGGGATAGCGCCACGCTTCACCGACGCGACGCAGACCGGCGGCGCCAGCTACGGGTTGTACGTCGAGCACGCCGCCGCGGCAATCGCGGCCGGCGAGGCGGAGACGGTGGTGATCGTCTATGCGTCGACGCCGCGCGCCGCGCGCAAGCGTGGCGAAAAGGGCCTCGGGGTCTTCGCCACCCCCGAGCGGCTGGAATGGGAGACGCCGTTCGGGGTGATGCTGCCGATCAGCGCCTACGCGCTGGCGGCCAATCGGCACATGGCGACCTACGGGACGACGCCCGAGCAGCTGGCGCAGATCGCCGTCGACACCCGGCGGTGGGCGGCAATGAACGAGCGGGCTCACCTGCGCGAGGCGATCAGCGTGCGGGACGTCCTTGAGTCCGGCTTCGTCGCCGAACCGCTGCACAAGCTGGAGTGCTGCCTGGTCACCGACGGCGCCGCGGCGCTGGTAGTCACCAGCGCCGAGCGTGCCCGCGACCTGGCCAGGCCGCCGGCATTCGTCCTGGGTGCGGCGTCTGCGGCCTCGCACGCGATGATCTCCCAAATGCCCGATCTCACCGTCACGCCCGGGGCGGTGGCCGGGCCGGCCGCCTTCCGCGCCGCGGGCCTCACCCCGGCCGACATCGACGTGGTCGAGCTATACGACTCCTTCACGATCACGGTGTTGCTGGCGCTCGAAGACTTGGGCTTCTGCGGCAAGGGCGAAGGGGGTCCGTTTGTCGAGGACGGCGCATTGGGACCCGGAGGGTCCCTGCCCGGTCAGACCTCCGGCGGCGGGCTCTCCTACACCCACCCCGGCGCGTTCGGGGCCTTCCTGCTCGTCGAGGCAACGCGCCAGTTGCGCGGCGAAAGCGGCGAACGGCAGGTTTCGGACGCGAAAACGGCTGTGGCACATGGCACCGGCGGGGTGCTCTCGGCCACCTCGACGGTCATCTTGGGAACGGAGGCGACGCTGTGACCGATACGCTGCCGGTCCCGGAGCCCAGCCCGGTGTCCGCGCCCTTCTGGGACGCGGCCCGGCGGCGCGAGTTGACGGTCCAACGATGCGAATCGTGCGCGCGGCTCGTCTGGTACCCACGGTTCGTCTGCCCGCACTGCGGCGGCTCATCGCTGGTGTGG
>NZ_LATC01000153.1:0-7738 GCF_001414075.1 Mycobacterium sp. UM_11
ATTGAGCGGTGGCGCGCGCACCCGCGGGTGGTCCAGATCGGCGTCCCCCTGCAATCCCGCGAGCTCTACGGCAAGCCGCAGTTCTGGCCGCTGTGGGAGGCCGCGGTCGACGCCGGCCTCCCAGTGGCCGCCCACATCGAAGTCGGCTCCGGCATCGCCTTTCCGCCAACACCGAACGGGAACACCCGGACCTACGAGCAGTACGTCAGCTTCATGGCGCTGAATTACATCTATCACCTGATGAACATGATCGCCGAGGGAGTGTTCGAGCGCTTCGACGGCCTCAAATTCGTCTGGGGCGACGGAGCGGCGGACTTCTTGACGCCGTTCATCTGGCGGATGGACACCTTCGGCCGGCCCCACCTGGAGCAGACGCCATGGGCGCCGCGGATCCCCAGCGACTACCTGCCCGGCCACGTGTATTTCGTTCAGGGCAGCCTCGACGGCCCCGGTGACACCGAGTTCGCCGGCGAATGGTTCGGCTTCACCGGCAAGGACGACATGGTGATGTTTGGCTCCAGCTACCCGCACTGGCAGTGCGGTGACATCACGAAGCTTCCCCGCGCGCTGTCGGCGCAACAGCGCGAGAAGCTGTGCTGGCGCAACGCGGCGCAGCTCTACAACATAGACATCCCCGCCGGGGTGGGCGCACAGTAGAAGTACGACGTGAGACCGAGGAGTTTGCGATGACGTTGACCCATTCGCAGGAGCGGGTCCCCGCTGCCGAGCGCATAGCCGTCCGCTGCGTCGACTCAGACGTCCATCCCGCACCCAAGCGCGGCGAACTCCTGCCCTACATCCCCGAGCCCTGGCGCAGCAAATACTTCCTCACGCGCACCGTGGGTGAGCAGATCTACTACGACGCCCCCGACTACGCCCACTCCTACGCGATGCGGGTGGACTCTTTTCCCCCCAACGGCGAATTCCCTTGCAGTGACCCGGATATGGCGTTTCGCCAGCTGATCATGGAGGCCGGCTCGGACATCGCGATCCTGGAACCCGCCGCCTACCCGGCGCGCCTGCCCGAGGCGCAGCACGCGATGTCGAGCGCGCTGAATGAGTGGCAGGCCAATCACTGGCTGGATAGCCACAACAACTGGCACCAGCGTTGGCGGGGTTCAATTTGTTGCGCCATCGAGGAGCCGGAAGAATCGGTCCGCGAGATCGAGAAATGGGCCGGGCACCCCTATATGGCCCAGATCCTGATCAAGGCCGAGCCGCGGCCGTCCTGGGGTCACCCGAAATACGACCCGATCTGGGCCGCCGCCACCAAGCACGACATCACCGTGAGCTGCCACCTGTCGCGCAGCCAATTCGACGAGCTGCCCATCCCGCCGGTGGGGTTCCCCAGCTACAACCACGACTTCATGGTGACCTACTCGCTGTTGGCGGCAAACCAGGTGATGAGCCTGATCTTCGACGGCGTGTTCGACCGGTTCCCGACGCTGCGGATCGTCTTCGTGGAGCACGCGTTCAGCTGGATCCTGCCGCTGATGTGGCGCATGGATTCGATCTATGAGGCCCGCAAATCGTGGGTGGAGATCAAACGCAAGCCCTCGGAGTACGTCAAGGACCACATCAAGTTCACCACCCAGCCGCTGGACTATCCCGAGGACAAGACGGAGCTGACCCGCGCGTTGGAATGGATGGAGTGCGAGAAGATCCTGCTGTTCTCCTCGGACTACCCACACTGGACGTTCGACGACCCCCGCTGGTTGGTCAAGCACCTGCCCAAGGCGGCCCGAGACGCGGTGATGTACAAGAACGGCATCGCCACCTATCACCTGCCCGAGACCGTGCCGGTCCTCGAGGGTCAGACCCGGGTGCTCTGAGTTGACGGAAGAAACCAAGCGGCCCGAGCCCCGTCTCGCCCAGGGCCGCGAGCACGTTGTCGCCACGGTCGACGAGATCCCGCCGGGCAAGCACAAACTCGTGCCCATCGGGCGCCACGGCGTCGGCGTCTACAACGTCAACGGCAGCTTCTATGCCATCGCCAATTATTGCCCGCACCAGGGCGGTCCGCTCTGTTCGGGCCGCGCGCGGGGACGCACGATCGTCGACGAGACCACCCCGGGCGACTCGGTCATGGTTCGCGACCTGGAGTACATCTATTGCCCTTGGCATCAATGGGGTTTCGAGCTGGCGACCGGCACCACCGCGGTCAAGCCCGAATGGAGTATCCGCACCTACCCGGTGCGCGTCGTCGGCAACGACGTTCTGGTGCAGGCCTAACCACAGGAGAATTCGGGTGCCTTCAATCGAGATCAACGGGGGAAATGTCGTCTACGAAATCCTCGGGGAATCCGGAGATCTCATTGCCCTGACGCCGGGCGGCCGGTTCAGCAAGGAGATCGAGGGCCTGCGCCCGCTTGCCGACGCGCTTGCCGCCGGCGGCTACCGCGTGTTGTTGTGGGACCGGCCCAACTGTGGCGCCTCCGATGTGCAGTTCTACGGCCAGAGCGAATCGCACATGCGGGCCGAGACGCTGCACAAGCTGGTAACCGGGCTGGGCTTCGAGCGCTGCATTCTCGCCGGCGGCTCCGGCGGCGCAAGGGATTCCATGCTTACCACGATGCTCTACCCCGAGATGGTCACCAAGCTCGTGGTGTGGAACATCGTCGGCGGCATCTACGGCACCTTCGTGCTCGGCTCCTTCTACATCGTGCCGAGCATTCTCGCGGTGCGCGGCACCGGGATGGACGGCGTGGTGAAGGTGGCCGAGTGGCGCGATCGCATCGAGGAGAACCCGAACAACAAGCAGCGCTTCCTCGACTTCGACTCCGGCGAGTTCCTCAAGGTGATGCTGCGCTGGCTCAACGCTTTCGTCTCCAAACCGGGGCAGACGATCCCGGGCGTCGAGGACGAGATGTTCGACCGAATCAAGGTGCCCACGTTGATCATTCGTGGCGGCGAGAACGACATGGATCACCCCAAGCGGACCTCGCTCGAGGTCAGTTGCCTGATCAAGGGATCGAAGCTGATCGATCCGCCGTGGCCGGAGGACGCGTGGGAGCGCGCGGCCGAGGACCGCGCGGCGGGCCGGGTGCAGCACTTCAACATGTTCGACACGTGGGTGCAGGCCGCGCCCGCGATCCTCGAGTTCCTCGGCTCGTGACGGCGCTAGCGGGTGCGGATGTGAACCTCGCAGTTGAGCGACGCCTCCAGGGCCGTGTGCACCCGGCTCTCCGGGATGCGTTCGAGGTCGGACTCCCGCAGCGTCACGTACACAATGTCGAAACCGTCGTCGCCCGGCGTCCGCTCGATGTCACCGGTGAGCCCGAAGCCGGACAGCACCCCGTGCGCGTCGTCGTCGGTGCCCCGGCTGATGAAGGTGACCACCCCCGGGACCGGTTTTGCGGCGAATACCTTGGCGCACAACCGCATCGCCGTACTCCTGGCCGCCTCCACGTCTTCGGCCCCGATCAGCAATTCGACTTCACGGCGGCCCGCGGGCATCGCCGCGAGGTCGTTCTCGACCACGTCGGCCCCCGCCGCACGCGCAAGCCCGAGGAGCTCCGCCATGCCGTCTCGTAGCTGCGCGGCCGTGCAGGAGCTCGCCGGGTCGACGTTGACGCGCACCACCGCAGTTCGCATGTGCCCAAGCCTAACTAAGACGACGGCAGGCCAGCCGTGAACACCACCCAATCCACTTCCGTCACCACCGCCACCCCGCCCGGGCTCGAACCCCGGCTGCTGGCCGGCCAGCGGGAAGATCTCGCGGCCTATCGAAGGCTCGGCGGGTACCGGCCCGTCGCCGGCACCGAGGAATTGCTGCGCGAGGTCGAATCCAGCGGGCTGGTCGGTCGCGGCGGCGCGGCCTTCCCGCTTGCGGTGAAATTGCGCGCGGTGCGCGACAACGGGCGCGTCGCCGGCGGCGCCGTCGTCGTCGCCAACGGCGAAGAGGGTGAACCGGCTTCGGTCAAAGACCGTTGGCTGCTGCGCAACCGACCCCACCTGATCCTGGACGGGCTGCGGTTGGCCGCCGCGATGGTCGAGGCCGACCGCGCCCACGTCTACGTGTCCGACCCGGAGTCTGCGCACAGCGTCGAAACCGCCCTGGGTGAGCTCGATTCCGGCGCGCTCGGCGGTGTCACGGTCGGCATGTTTCACGTGCCGCCCGGCTATGTGGCCGGCGAGGAGACCGCCGCCGTCCGAGCGATCAACGGCGGCCCGGCCAAGCCGACGGACAAGCCCCCGCGCCCCTTCGAAACCGGCGTCGACGATCGTCCGACGTTGGTGAGCAACGTCGAAACCCTGGCCAATCTGCCCTTCCTGCAAGGCCACGGCTCGACCGCGTTCCGCGCGCAAGGCACGTCGCTGTCCCCGGGCACCTTCCTGGCCACCATCACCGGGGCAGGCCGCCCGCCCGTCCTCTATGAACTCCCCCACGGTCTGCCGTTTACGGAACTTCTTGCGCTGCACGGTGTTTCGCACGACCAGGTGCGCGGTGCGCTGATGGGCGGCTACTTTGCCGGCCTGCTCAACCGCACCGTGCTGGACACGACCTTGGACCACGAAACCATGCGGCGCCTCGGCAGCGGTCTGGGCTGCGGCGCGATCTCGGTGATCACCGACGACTGCCCCGTCGCCGTCGCGGCGTCGGTACTCGCCTACTTCGATCGGGAGAACGCCGGGCAGTGCGGATCGTGCTTCAACGGGACCGCGGCGATGGCGGCCGCCGCCGGCGCGTTGCGCGACGGCGCCGCCACGACGGAAGACGTCGAACGGTTGCGCCGCTGGTCGGTGCTGCTGCGCGGCCGCGGCGCGTGCGCGACGCTGGACGCCGCCACCAACGTGGCCGCCAGCTTGCTCTGTCAGTTCCCCGCCGAAGTAGCCGCGCATCTCGACGGCACCTGCCAGGGCTGCGTCCGCGGCGTGTTTCGCGCCGAGCGCCCCTACGAGGCGGAACGGAGGCACGCATGAAGATCCGCCTGGACCGCACCGTCTGTGACGGCTTCGGCATCTGCGCGAAGTACGCGCCCGGATACTTCTCACTGGACGACTGGGGTTACGCGTCCCTCATCGGCGATGGCACCGTAGCGGAGTCCGATCGCGACGCCGTCATGCGCGCCCTGATGGACTGCCCCGTGCACGCGATCGCCGAGATCGGCGAGCGCACCTCCCCCGCCCCGCACCCGCCGCTCACCGACGCCGAGGATCCCGCCGCGCACCTGAAAACCGAAGAGAACGAGGCGGAGTGGGGTTTCACGCGCTGATCACAGCGCGGTAGTGAGCGCGGCCAGGCGGCCCCGCTACGGCACATACCGGTCCCACTCGAACGGCACCACCGTGAAAAACGGTGCGGCGAACAAGGGTTGGACACCCGGGTCCGCCCAGCGGGCCGCGAGCACCGGACCCAGCCGAATGGCGGTGTCGACCGGGTCGTCGTCGAGGAAGCAATACGTGATGGACTGCCCCCCTTGGGCGCTGCCAGATTCGCGTCGACCCGCCGCGAGAGTGCGGACCAGACGCCGGCGACGCCGGCCACCTCCACGAGCGGGTCCGTCGCCGCCGATCCACGCTCGACCAACACGAGCGCGCCCCGCACGGGCAGCCAGGGCAGGACGTCCGACCCGACCTTGACCCGAGGCGAGGCCGCCTTGCTCTGCACTTCGTAAACTCCGCGCTCGACGGGCGGCAGCAGCGGGATCTTACGGCCGGCGTTCCCGAGTGCCGTGGACAGCTCGTTGAATCCGCGCAGTCCGGCCGGTTCGGTGAAGAAGTACGTCATCACGTGGTCGACCGCGTCCAACGGTCCCCCGTCGATCGCCCGGGCAGAGCGGCAGGCGGGAGTCGACACCAACCGCAACGAGGCGCGCACCGCGGCCAACCGGTGCTGCTCCGGCCGGTGGTCGAGGGTGTGCCAGTAGAGGTACTCGGCGTCTCGTCCGTCGGGATGGCGGGTCGCCATGGACACGAACAGCGTGGTGATGTCGCCACGTCCTGCGGCGAGGACGTCGGCCACCTTGTCGGATGGCGTGCCGGGAAGCTGCATGGCGCGACCTCAAGCCCTCGTCGAATCGTGTTCCGGCAGCGCGATTTCGGGGTGTCGGGCCGCTATCATGCGCCGGAATCCCTCACGCCAGGGCACTTTCGTGCGGCCCAGCACCTCGTGCATGCGGGTGACATCCGGCCATAGCGGCGGATGCGCCTGCGGCGTGTATTCGAAGATCGGCTCGACACCGATCAACTGCCCCATGAACGTGCAGTAGTCCTCGACGCTGACCGTCTCGCTGCCGGCCCAGTTCACGACCACCGGCGGCACCGCGGCGACCTCCATCGCACGGATGCCGAGCTCGACGTAGTCGTCTTCATAGATCGGGTTGTAGTTGTTCGGCTTGTCGGGGTGTAGGCGAATGGGTTTGCGCGCCAGCATCGCATCGAGGCGGTCGGCGGGCGCGCCGCCCTGCGGCCCATAGGTTGAGCAGATCCGGATGATGGTCAGCGGGATTCGATAATGCCTGGCGACCCAGGTGCACACGGCCTCCGAGGCAACCTTGGAGAAGCTGTAATTCGCGCGCAGGGGTACGCCGGGCGGATCGGCCTCGGTCAATGGACGGTGTCCCTGGTACGCGTAGATCGAGCCGGTCGAACACAACACGAAACCCTTGGCGGTACGGCAGTGGTAGAGCAGCTCGCCGGACATCTGCGCGTTCGTTTCGAGGCAGCGGTTCCAATCGTCCGCACCGGGGTCCACCGCGGCATGGAAGACGTAGGTGAAATCGTCTGGAAGGCCGGCCAAATCGCCCGCCCCGAGATCCAGCGCGAGGGGCTTGATACCGGCGGCGACCAGCCTTTCGCGACCTGCGGAGTCTTTGAGGCGCGCGGCGCCCCATACCTCGTTCGATGACGAAAGGGCGCGCGCGACGGGAAACGCGATCTTGCCCGTCGCCCCGGTGATCAGGATCTTCTCCGCGTCGAGCAATCAGCCCTCCGACCATGTGTGAAGTACTTGATAAGCCGTTGGGCAGCATAACGCCCGGGCGAAAGGAAATCTCGCCTGCGGCCGGCGGGGTTCCGCGACCTATTTGGCCATGGTCGTGGCGGTCTCAACGGAATAAACTGAACCCGCCAGGGTCACGATGGCCCATCGGGAGGCACACCATGAGGTGGTTTATTGCTCGCCTGATCGCCGTCATAGCGATCGCGTTCGTAGCGACGGCGGTCACTGTGATGGTGACGCCGGGGATCAGCTCGGCGGATTGCGACCCGAACATGTCGTTCAATCCGGCAACCCGGACGTGCACGCCGCCACCGGCCCTAGCGGACTGGTACACCCCTCCGCCGGCGTACTCGCCGCCGTTCGCCGCACAGGATGTGCCGCCGCCGCCACCGCCGCGGCCATGGTGGTCACCGAACGAACCGATGTGGAATGCCGGCTTTCACCAATGGGGTACCTATTTCACCGGCACCTGGGTGCCCTACTGACCGGTATTACCGGCGGCGCCCACCGCCTGCGGACGGCCAGCGACGATACTGTCTCGATCGCGCCTGCTGGGAAGTGATAACGTAGTTCTCCGATTCGTATAACGGCCCTACCAAAAGGCAGCCGGGCCGTTCGACTCGCGGAGGTGACGTGTCAGCAGCACCGCGACGCCCCCTGCCCCTGGTCACGCAGGACAACGAATTCTTCTGGGCATCGGGCGCCGACGGCACGCTGCGGCTGCAGGCATGCAATAGCTGCGCATCGCTGATCCATCCGCCCGCGCCGGTATGCCGCTGTCTCTTATACACATCT
>NZ_LATC01000154.1:0-7568 GCF_001414075.1 Mycobacterium sp. UM_11
TGTGTATAAGAGACAGCAACTACAGCGTCCCGGCCGGCAACAAGCCGTTGAGCGAAAGGGAACTCGACGACATCAAGGCGAACTACGCGGAACGGCGGCGGCTCTCGTGGCGCAGCGGCGGCGGGTCACCGCACGTCACGGCGCCGAAGCCGACGATGGAGTTCACGCCGGAGGAACGTCGGGCGGCGTTCGAGAAGCGTTGGCAGCTGGGCGGTGTGCTGTTCTCGAAGACGTTCCCCGACCAGATGACCGACTTGACCGCCAACGACGAGGCCCGACAGTTCTACGAGGAGAAGGTGCGCGCGGTCATCGACGACCCCGCGCTGGCGGACCTGCTCATTCCCAATGATCACCCGATCGGCACGAAGCGGATCTGCACCGACAGCAACTACTTCGGCACCTTCAACCGGTCGAACGTGTCGCTGATCAGCGTGCGTGACACACCGATCGAGTCGGTGGACACCAGCGGGATCGCAACCACCGGCGCGCGCTACGACGTCGACATGATCGTGCTGGCAACGGGTTTCGACGCCCTCACCGGTGCGTTGGCGAAGATCGACATCGTCGGACGCGGCGGTCGTCGGCTGCGGGACGACTGGGCGCAGGGGCCGCGCACCTACCTGGGGCTGGGCGTCGACGGATTTCCGAACCTGTTTCTGATCTCCGGTCCCGGGGCGCCCGCCGTGCTGGCGAACATGGTGCTGCACGCGGAGGCGCAGGTGAATTGGATAGCCGCGGCGATTGCTTACCTCGATGGCCACGGGTTGGCCGCGATCGAGGCGACCCGCGATGCCGTCGACGGCTGGGGGGCCGAGTGTGCCCGCCTCGCCGAGGCCACGTTGTTCACCAAGGCGGAGTCCTGGTACATGGGCGCCAACGTGCCCGGAAAGCCAAGGGGATTCATGTTGTTCGTCGGCGGCTTCGCGACATATAACGACATCTGCGCCGAGGTGGCCGGGGCCGGGTACCCGGGCTTCGATCTGGTTAAGATGCCGCGATGACGAGACTGCTTGGCAAGGTGGTGCTGGTGACCGGCGCCGCCAAGGGAACGGGACGGGTGCATTGTCAGCGCTTCGCCGACGAGGGCGCGAATGTGATCGCGCTCGATGCCGCCGCGGCGAGCAGCGAGTTGTTCGACACCGCAAGGGATGTCGAAAGCCGTGGCCGACGCTGCGTGACGGGCGTTGCCGACGTGAGTGACCTGGACGCCGTCACGGGCGCCGTAGCCAATGGCGTCACGGTGCTGGGGCGCCTCGACACCATCATCGCGAATGCCGGAATCCACATAGCGGGCGGACGAACATGGGAACTCGAACCCCGGGACTGGCATCGCACGCTCGACATCAACCTGACCGGTGTGTGGCACACGGTCAAGGCCGGCGTACCGCACATGGGCGAGGGGGGCTCCATCGTGATCATCAGTTCGACCAATGGTCTTCGCGGGACGCCCAATTCCGCGCATTACACCGCGAGCAAGCACGCGGTGGTCGGGCTGGCGCGCACCCTCGCGAACGAGCTCGGCCCTTCCGGCATCCGGGTCAACACGGTTCATCCGGGGCCGGTCGCGACCCCGATGATCCTCAATGACGGGACGTTTCGACGCTTGCGCCCGGACCTCGAGAACCCGACCGCCGACGATGTCGCGGAAGTCTTCCGGGCGCGCAACCTGCTGCCGGTGCCCTGGGTAGAGCCCGTCGACGTGGCCAATGCGGTGGTGTTTTTGGCCTCCGAGGAGGGCCGCTACATCACGGGCATCCAGCTCGTCGTCGACGCCGGCCTTTCGCAGAAGGCGACATGACCGAAACCGGTGGCAGCGGCGCACCGGCGTATGAACCGCTCGCCCAGTCCGTTCGGCGACTGATCGACGCGACGATCCGCACCGAGGCCGGCGCCGCCGCCGTGGCGTCGGCGAAGGCGCACATTGATTGCGCGGTAGAGCAATTGAGCGAAAGTCTGATGCCGGGCTCGTTCGCCATGCGTGATCGTTCCGACGGACAACCCGTCACCTCCGGCAACGTCATGATCGGCGCGCGGAACCCGCTCGCACCTCCGTTGGTGATTCACCGCGGCGCCGACGGCGCCGTGTGGACGGAAATCACACTGGGCGCCGCTTACGAGGGGCCCCCGGGACACGTCCACGGCGGAGTGTGCGCGATGATCCTCGACCACATCCTGGGCGCGACCGCGCACGAACCCGGCCGACCGGCCTACACCGGCACGCTCACGCTGCGCTATGTCCGGGGGACGCCGTTGGGTCTGGTGCGGGCCGAAGCGTGGGTCGACCGTGTCGAGGGCGTGAAAACCTTCGCGAAGGGGCAGATCACCGACAGCGAAGGAATCACCGTCGGTGCGGAGGGTGTGTTCATCAAGCCGCGCGGTGACCGTGACTGAGCGGCTCAGGGGCGATCGGTGACGGCCTCTGCCGAAATCCGATGCTGATGTTGGTCCACCAATTTCAGCGCGCGCGCGGCCTTCGCGGGAGCCATCAGGATCGCGGTGTGCGGCGCCCGAGATCCGCTGTGCTGCGGGGGTTGTGGGGACTCGGCGGGCTCCTGCGGTTCCGTGTCATCGGTGCGTGGCGATTCTTCGTCCCGACGGCCCGAGCGCAACCGATTCGTGGCGGCGACGGCGAGGACGGCGGCCGTGGCGGTGCCCAGCCCCTGCGCCCAGCCCAACGGGCCGACCGGCGTGCAGCCCAGAAGTTGGCTGATCCCCGGGGTGCTGATCATCGCGGTGAACGCGGCGAAGGAGCCCGCGGCGGTCAGTAGCACCAGGGGCGCGTGCGAATCGACCACGGTCTGGCCCAACTCGACCGCGACCAACGAGATCAACGCGACGGTGGAGGCCCGTTGCGGTAGCCCGGTGACCGACGCCATCATCCAGGCCGCCGTGGCGGCGGTGGCGGTGAGTGCCCCGCGCGCCGCCACCGTTCGGCGTAGGGCCCGTTCGTCGATGCCGCGCCCGGCGCGTTGTACCGGCCCCGCCGGCGTGCTGACGGCGACCGCGGTCGCGGGCAACGCGTCGGTGAGCATGTTGATCAGCAGCAACTGCCGGGTGTTCAGCGGTGAGGTCCCGGTGAGCGCCGTGCCGATGACCGAGA
This sequence comes from Mycobacterium sp. UM_11, assembly GCF_001414075.1. NCBI lineage: Bacteria > Bacillati > Actinomycetota > Actinomycetes > Mycobacteriales > Mycobacteriaceae > Mycobacterium > Mycobacterium sp. UM_11. The sequence goes on from NZ_LATC01000154.1 coordinate 3,101, forward strand.
AAACCACCTCCCCGGCGTTGCCGCCGAGCAGACCCGCGACGGCCGCCTGGACCCCGCGCCACAGTCGGCGTCCCTCGTCGATGGCGGCCACCAGCGTCTCGATGCGGCCGTCCGTGAGGACCAGGTCGGCGGTCGTGTGGGCGGAGTCGCTGCCGCGCGCGACCACACCGACGCCGACGCTTGCCGCCCGGATCGCGGCGGCGTCGTTGGCGCCGTCGCCGACCATGGCGCACACCCGCCCGGCGCGCTCCAGCGTCTGGACCACCTGCACCTTGTTCTCCGGCGACATCCGCGCGAATATCACCCGCTCGGAAACCGCGCGCTGCTGATCCGGGCGCGACAGCGCGTTCCATTCGGACCCGGTGATCACCTGGTCGGCGCTCACCGATACCCCCAGTTCGCGGGCGATCGCGGTGGCGGTCACGGGGTGGTCGCCGGTGATCAGCCGGATCGCCACGCCCCGCGCGGCCAGGTCGGCCAGCAACTGCGGCGCCTGCGGGCGGGGGGTGTCCGAGAGACCCAGGAATCCGGTCAGCGTCAGCCCCGCGCCGCACAGTTCGGTGATGCGGTCGGGGTCCTTCCGCAACGACCGCGCCTGTTGCGCGCTCAGGCGGCGTTGCGCCACGGCGATCGTCCGCAGCCCCGCGGTCGTCAGGGCCGCGACCGCGTCGTGCACCTGCGGGCCCGCCTCCCGGCACGCCGCCAAGACCACTTCCGGCGCGCCCTTGACGGTCAGCGCAGTGCCCGTCACCGACGCCGAGAACGCCCTGCCGGAGCGGAACGGCAGGTGCGCGTCGGCCGCGGGCCGTGGACCGGACCCCGGCACCGCGTCCGCCGCCTTGACGATGGCCTCGTCGGTGGCGTGCACGTGGGGATTCCCGTCGTCCGCCGGTGCGGCCTGGGCGGCGCACCGCAGGACGTCGTCGCGGGAATGGCCCGCCACCGGGTGCACCTCCGCGACGCGGAGGCGGTTCTCGCTCAGCGTTCCGGTCTTGTCGAAGCAGACCACCTCCACGCGGCCAAGCGCCTCGGCCGCGCGCGGCACCCGCACCAGCGCCCCGCATTCGCCCAGCCGCTGCGCCGACGCGGATTGGGCGAGGGTGGCCATCAGCGGCATGCCCTCGGGGACGGCCGCCACCGCGACAGCGATGGCGCTGCCGAGGGCTTGGCGCAGGCCGCCGGCGCGCAGCAGGCCGAGCGCACCGACCAGGATGCCGCCGCCCGCGCTGAACGGGAATGCGCGGCTCATCAGCCGGCTGAGTTGATGGTGCAGGCCGACGGTCGGCAGCGCGCCGGACGCCAGTTCGGCCGCGCGGCGGCTCTGGGTGTCGGCCCCGACGGCGGTGACCAGCGCGACCGCGGTGCCGGCCACCACGGTGGTGCCGGCGTAGATCATGCAGCGGCGCTCGGCCAGTTCGGCCCCGGGCGTGGCCTCGACCTGCTTCTGGACCGACAAGGATTCACCGGTCAGCGACGATTCGTCGACCTCGAGGTCGTGCGCCTCGATCACCCGGGCGTCGGCGGGCACCACCTCGTCGCTGCGCACCTCGATCACGTCGCCGGGCCGCAGCTGTTCGATGACGACCTCTCGGTAGCCGGACCCCTGGGTGAGGACGCGGGCCGGTGGGGTCTGCTGGGCCAGCAGGCGGTTCAGCCGGTTCTCGGCCCGAAGCTGTTGGGCCGTCGACAGCAACGCGTTCCCGGTCAGCACCGTGCCGACCAGCACCGCGTCGGTGGGCGAGCCCAGCACGGCGGTGGCCGCCGAACACAATCCGAGGATCGGCGTCAGCGGGTCACCGGTCAGTTCGGCGACGGCGGCCCGGGCGAATTCCCACGCCCCGCCGCCCCGTGCCGGTTGGGAGCCGGCAGAACGCTCCTGGGGTTCGTGCAGCGCCGCCAGCACGTCGCGGACCCGCTCGACCGACATCGCGTGCCACTCGAACGCCGGGGCCGGCCGCGGCACCTGCGTGTGAATCGTGCCGCGCGCCAACAGGTATCCGGACAAAAGTCCCGCGACGGCCCCCATGGTCACCGGGCCCGGCCCGCGCAGCCGGCGCACCCCGGGCACCATGAACAACGCGCCCAGCGCCGAAGCGCCCACCGAGATCGCGATGCCCTGCTCGCTCGCCCTCCTGGCGGCGGGCATCGCGTGGAGCACCCGCCACGCGGCGGCCAGGTCATCCAGCATCAGGTCCGCGTTCCAGGGCGGCGGGGCGTCGGCGTCCGGCCTGATGCCCAGGGCCACGTCGGCACCCGAAAGCGCTTGCGCGGCAGTCGATGACACCAACGCGACGGTATGCCCGTCGCGTTGCAGCGCGGACACCGCAGCGGCGAGTGCGTCGTCGATGCCGTCGTCACCGACGGGGCGGACGTCATCGAACGCGGGCCGCAGGTCACCAAGCAGGTCGGTGTCGACCGACACCACCCGCGCACCGGAGTCGCGCGCCTGGGTGATCATTGCGGATGCGAGCGGGTGGGGGGCCGGGGCGATGAGCGCCTCGACAACCTCGCCGTCACCCGACGCGGCGACGACGGCGTGCCAGCCCGCGCCCACGCCCTCGTCGAGCAATTCCTGCGCGCCGGTCCAGGCGCTGAGCAATTCACCGTCGCGCGCGCCGCGCACGCGCACCACCCGCATCTGCTCGCCACACAGCACGCGCGGATCGATGAGCAGCGCATCCACCGTGTCGAGTCGGCGCAGGCTTTCCGGCCGCAGCGGCAGAACCCCGTGCCGGTCCGCCAACCCCCGTCCGAGCGTGGTCGCGAACGCCTCCTGCGACGTGCGCATCGCCTTGGGCGAAGCCGCCAGCGCCGCATTCGAAGCCATCGTGACGTTTCGGGTGAGGGCACCCGTCAGGCCGATGCCGATCAGCTGTGCCCACGCCACGCGCTTCCCGTGGCGTTCGGCCGGCCCGGCCGGCGCGGGTACCGGGCGTGGCAGGTGCAGCGACTCCGCCTCGTCGGCGTGACGGGCCAGTTCCGGTTCACAGCGGTCCCATGCCCGCGCGGCGGCCCGGCACTCGGCGGCTTTGAAGGCCTGCACCGCCAGGTCGACCGAAAGCTTCGCCGGCGACAGCGTGACCACGTGCGCGGCGGTGGCGAACACCGACAACGCGGTGTCCGTCGCGCCGGGGCCGATCCCCGCCTCGAGCGCACGGCGCAGCCACGGTTGATGATTCGCGACCGCCGACACCGCCTCGACGGCGATCGGGGCCGCCGGCAACCGAATCGCCCGGCCCGCGACCGCGACCGCGAACCCGGCGGCGTTGACGGCCACCATCGCGCCGCGGGCGGCCAACGGCAGTCCGTCACCGGGCAAGCTGTCCGACCGCGTGGAATCGGCTGCGCCATGGTCCTCTTCGGTGTCATCGAGCACCGTGCACAGCTCGTTCAGCGATACCCCGTCGCCGTCGGTCTCGACAACCACCCGCGAAAGCGGGCGGTTCAAGACGACGTTCGTGACGCCGGGGTGCGCGCGCAGCGCGTCGAGGATGGCCGCGCCACGCGCCGCCCCACCCGCGCCGCCGAGGCCACGCACCTCGATCCACACGCGGCCGTCGCCGCGGCCGCACCGCCGGGTCAGCGTGGAGCGGGAGACCTCGCCCGAGAGCACCTGTGCGCCGACCCGGACCGGCAGCGCGACAACATCGAGGCCGGCGATCGCCAGCCTGCCGACCGCGTCGCCGAGTCCCGCGGCGGCGCCGAGTCCCGTGGACACCATCCCCAGGGGTGAAAGCTGTCGCACGCGCAACCCCTTTCACGCACATGACGAATGGCTGCTTCGCGGTTTTCCGCGAGGGAGGCCGACGACCGACGCTGGCCGCGACCGCAAACCCGACCAACCTAACCCGCGGTCAAGGGGCCAGCAACTTGAGATGGAGCCGCGTAAATAACATGTAAAAAGTGATCGCGGCTGTTAGGGAGCATCGATCAGATTGTTCGGGCCGCCTGATTCAAAGCTGGAGCAAACCCGAACCAGCCGTTGTGGTTACACCCGCCCCGGATTGCGGCCGTTAGCCCCTGATGCTCATGCCGTCCGTCCTAACGTGTGGGGGATTAGTAATGGTCCGCTGCCGCGATCCCGGCGATGAGGAGCAACCATGAGCGACATCGACGACCTGAAGGCGCGGCTGCGGCGGCTCGAGGACGAGCGCGACATCGAGCGGCTGATCGCCTCGTACGGGCCGGCCGTCGACGCCGCGGATCCCGAGGCTGCCGCCCGGCTGTGGGCGAGCGACGGCAGCTACGACGTCGACGGCTGGCGGATGCAAGGCAGGGCGGACGTGCACGCCATGGTCAACTCGTCGGCGCACCGGAACCTGGTGGCCAAGGGGTGCTGTCACTTCCTCGGGCCGTGCGTCGTCACGGTCACCGGGGACTCGGCGGTGGCGGTGTGCGAATCCCTGGTGCTGGTTCGTGACGGCAACGGGTATCGCGTGTGGCGTTGCACCTGTCTCTTATACACATC
>NZ_LATC01000155.1:0-7458 GCF_001414075.1 Mycobacterium sp. UM_11
TGTGTATAAGAGACAGGCGCTCACCCGCAAGGGCGGCACCTGCGTGCTGACCGGGCTCCCGGCGCCGGCCACGCACTCGATCGCCGTCGCGCTGCAGGACTTCATCCTGATGAACAAGACGTTGTGCGGCACGGTGTTCGGATCGTGCAACCCCAGGAGCGACATCGCGCTGCTGGCAACGCTGTACGAGTCGGGTCAGCTACTCCTCGACGAGATGATCACCAGACGCTACCGGCTCGACGACATCAACGACGCCTACGCCGACCTGGCTGCCGGCCGCCTGATCCGCGGAGTCATCGACTTCGGCCTTGCCTAGCAGCCAGTCCCGCCGCCGCAGCCGCCAGGTCCGCCGCGCATACTCCAGCTCGGTGTACGGCCACTGGGTGACGATGCGCCCGGTGGGCGACCGGAAGTAGCTGTCGCACTGGGTCCAGATGGTGCGTTCGAGGTCCGCGGAAAGGCTGTCGTTGTAGCGCTTCTCGGCTTCGGGGCGCACGTCCACGTGGCCGCCCTTGCGCGCAACCCTGCTGACCGCGCTGGCGACGAGCCGCGCACCGGCCTCGAGGATGTAGACGATCGAGTTGCCGCCCTGGTTGGTGTTGGGGCCATAGAGCATGAAGAAATTCGGGAAGCCGCTCACCGCGACGCCCAGGTACGCGCTCGGGTCGTCGCCCCACCGCTCGTGCAGCCGCCGTCCGCCCGACCCGATCACGTCGATGCCCGACAGGTAGCGCGACGTCTCGAACCCCGTCGCCAGCACGATCACGTCGGCGTGCACCGCGCGGCCCGCCGTGGTGAGCACCGATGACTCGCCGATCCGCTCGATCGGGTCGGTGATCAGCTCGACGTTGTCCTGCTGCAGCGCGCGGTAGAACTCGTCGCCCAGCAGCACCCGCTTGCACCGGAACGGGTAGTCCGGCGTCAACGCGCGGCGCAGCCGCTCGTCGGCAACGGTGCGCTCCAAGAACGACGTGGCGACCTGGGTGCGCGCGGTGACGACGGGGTCGTCGGCGAAGGTCGCCGTGTTGTCGTGCTGGAACTTCCAGATTTGCCACCTGGTGCGGCGCACGGCAAGGGGATTGCGGCGGAACGTCGCCAATTCTGTTGCGCTGTAAGGGCGATCGTCCTTGGGCACTATCCACGGCGGCGTCCGCTGGAAGACGCTCACGCGATCGGCGATCTTGGCCAGTTCTGGAACCGCCTGAACCCCGCTCGCACCCGTGCCGATGACCGCCACCTTCTTGCCCGCCAGGTCGACGTGGTGATCCCACCGCGCGGTGTGCATCAGCGCACCGGTGAAGTCGGTGAGGCCCGCGATGTCGGGAAGCCTGGGCGCGCCGAACAATCCGACGGCGCACACGACGACGTCCGCGGTCAGGCTGGCGCTGCCGCCCGCGCGGTCCAGCCGACACTCCCAGGCCCCGCCGGTCCAGCACAGCGAGCGCAGCCGGGTGCCGAGCATCAGATGCCGGCGCAGGTCGAAATCGTCCGCCACCGATTCGAGGTAGGCCAGGATTTCGGGTTGCCGGGCGTAGGTGCGGCTCCAGGATGCGTTGGGCGCGAACGAGAACGAGTAGAGATGGCTCTGGATGTCGCACGCCGCGCCGGGATAGGTGTTGCGCCGCCAGGTGCCGCCGACGCCGTCGTCGCTCTCGATGATCACCAGATCGTCGATGCCGGCCCGGCGTAGCGCGACGGCGGCGCCGAGGCCACCGAAGCCGGCGCCGATGATGGCCACCCTGGGCGGCCGCCGGCGCCGGGTCGCGGCCCGCAGGCGGCCGACGCCATAGCGCCAGCGGGCCCGGCGGCTGGTCACGGCCCGGCCCCGCGAATCAGATAGCCGTCCAGATCCCCGCGTGCCCGCCAGGCGCGCAGCATGTCGGCGTACTCGGTCGGCGCGCCGAAGAAGAAGCTGCCCTGCCGAGTCTTGTTGTCCGCCTTGCCCTCCCGGTTGTAATAGCCGGGGGTGCACGTCTGGGACCGCTCGGCGCTGGCGCCCGAGCGGGCGACGACGGTGTCCACCCAGGCGGCCTCGGCGGCGGGTGCGGCCTCCACTTCGGTGACGCCATGCTCGAGTGCCCAGGCGATGATCCACGCGGCGTGGGTGGCCTGCACATCCAACAGGTAGGGGAAGTTCACCGTCAGGCCCGCCTGGGCGATGCTCTCGATGAAGCAATTCGGGAAGTTCGTGGTACACAGGCCCTGAAAGGTGCGCACCCCGTCGGACCAGTGATCGGTCAACGACACCCCGCCCCGGCCGATGAGCTCGAACCCGGTGCGGCGGCAGTAGTCGGTGCCCACCTCGAAACCCGTGGCAAAGATCAGGCAGTCGAGCTCGTAGGGCACGCCGTCGACGACGACGCCGAACTCGGTGATGCGCTGCACCCCGCGACCGCGGGTGTCGACCAGCGTCACGTTGTCGCGGTTGAACGTCTGCAGGTACTCGTCGTGGAAGCAGGGCCGTTTGCAGAAGTACCCGTACCAGGGTTTGAGCGCTTCCGCGGTGTCCCGGTCGGTGACGATCTCGTCGACCCGCGCCCGGATCTCCTCCATCTTGGCGAAGTCCGCGATCTCGATGTCGCGTCCGCGTTGTGCCGGGTCGACGACGCCGTCCCCGTCATGCCGCATCACCGGAAGCTTGCGCGTGATGCTCGTCCAGGCGTCGGCGACGAGGTCCTCCTCCGCCTGGCCGCCGGCGGTGAGGATCTGGAAGTTCTCGATGCGTTGGCGCTGCCAGCCCGGCCGTAATGTGCTGGCCCACTGCGCATCCGTGGCGCGGTTGGCCCGCACGTCCACCGACGACGGCGTGCGCTGGAAGACGTAGAGGCGCCGCGCCGCCCTGGCCAGGTGGGGGACGCACTGGATCGCCGTTGCGCCCGTGCCGATGATGCCGACGCGCTTGTCGGCGAGATGTTCCAGATTCGCCCCGGTGTAGGCGTAGTCCCACCGGCTGGTGTGGAAGGCGTGCCCGCGGAACGCGCCGATGCCCTCGATGCCGGGCAGCTTGGGCTTGGCCTGGTAACCGTTGGCCATCGACACGAACCTCGCCCGCATCTGATCGCCGCGGTTGGTGCGGATGATCCAGCGCGATTGCTCGGCGTCCCAACGTATCTCGCGCACATCGGTCTGCAGGCACGCGTCGCGGTAAAGGCCGTAGCGCCGGGCGATACGCTGGCAATGCGCAAAGATCTCGGGCCCCTTGGCGTACTTCTCGCTGGGGACGTAGCCGAGCTCTTCCAACAATGGCATGTACACATAGGACTCGACGTCGCAGGCGATACCCGGGTAGCGGTTCCAGTACCACGTGCCACCCACGTCGGCCGCCCTGTCGATCAGGCGCACGCTCTCGACGCCGAGCTGGCGCAGCCGCACCCCGGTCAACAGCCCGCCGAAGCCGGCGCCGATGATCGCCACGTCGACGTCGTCGGTCAGCGGCTCGCGGGCGAATTGCCCGTCGGCCCAGGGGTCGTCGGCGAAGTGGGCGAACGCGCCCGCGATCTCCACATACTGCGCGATGCCATCCGGGCGCAGTCGCCGCGCGCGTTCTTCGGCGTACTTGCGCCGCAGCGCGTCCACCTCGAACGGCACGCCAACGGTCTCAGTCACGACCCGATCCTCTCGTGGGCCCGACTATATAATCAATCGCTTGATCATATCAAGGCCGGCTTCGACCGACCCGGCTGAACAACGTTCCCCTGATCATCTTCTTGGCCGAGTCCAGCGCGGCGTGGTAGTCCCCGGGCGGCGACGTGGCGGCCAGCTCGACCAGCCCATAGATGAGCGCGTAGACCGCCTCGACCACGCTGTCCCGATCGCAGTGGTTCGGGAGCTCGCCGTTGCGGACGGCTTCGTCGATGACGCCCTCGATGATTTCGCGGAACGCCTGGAATTCCGCGCCGGCCTCGAGGTGCGGATCCAGCGCCCCGGTGCCCTGCGCGCGGATCACCCACTCGAAGGCGGCGAGGTCGGGATACTCGCGCATCAACCGGCCCGATTCGTCGAGCACCGCCTCGATGCGGTCGACGGCGTCGCCGGATCGCGCCGCGGCCGCCCGCAGCCGTGGCAGCGCGACGTCGGTTCGCGCCGCGATCGCGGCCTTGATCAGTTCGGCCTTGTTGGGAAAGTAGTTGTAGAGGCTGGCGCTGGTGACGTTCGCGGTGCGGGCGATCTCACGGATAGTGGCGCGGGAGTAGCCCGCCGTGGCCACACAACGCATGGTGGCCACGATGATTCGCTGGCGGGTGTCCTCGCCGCTGGCGCCCACCGGGCGTCCCCGCTGCGCCCGTGTCACCGTGCTCCGCCCACTCGCGTGTCCTGTCCGCCGGGCCCTCGAAGCCCGACAGCATCGAATATAATCGACTGATCGATTAGCCCGGGGTTCGCGGAGGCAAATGAGCGTTCTGCCGTCACAGCTGGGGCGCCCGGTGGGCGCCGATGGCGAGCAGACCCGCGCGCGCGTCATCGCCGCGGCGATGCGGTGCGTGGCCGAGATGGGCTACTCCCGCACCACTATTCGCGAGATCGCGCGGGCCGCCGACATGACCAGCGGCAGCCTGTATCACTACTTTGCGAACAAGTCCGAGCTGCTGGACGCCGCCGTCGAGGAGATCGAGGGAATCGCGCTGCCGCGGCTGCAGGCCGCGGCCGAACGGGCCGACGGCGTGGTCGAACGCCTCGCGGCGGTGTTGGACGAGACGAACCGGTTGATGCGCGAGCATCCCCACCTTGCCGCATTCGACCGCGCGGTCCGCGCCGAAAGCAACGAACACCCGGCGCGCGGTCGCCCGCAGTACCCGGGGCTGAAAGCGTTGCGCGACATGATCGTCGAGATCCTTCGTGACGCAAGGGTGCGGGGCACGCTGCCGTCCGGTACCGACCCGGGCGCCGCGGCCGACGCGATCCATGCGCTGGCGTGCGGGCTCACCGAACGCGCGGCCAGCCTGGACGCCGACGCCTATGAGGCCACGCTGGTTGCGGCGAAGGAGTTGATCAGTGGGACGCTGTTCGCGCGCCCAGCGAATCGCCCCAGCTCCACAACGCGACGCCGATCAACACCACATCCTTGAGCAGGAATTGGCCGGGCAGCGCCGACAGCACGGGTATGCCGCCGGCGTGGCTCGCGACCACCCCGGGCGTGGTGAACAGGAAGCTCAGCGTGCCCATGAACAGCACCACCGCCAGCGCGCTGCCGACCGCCGACCCGCGCGGCCACACCGGCCGCAGCGCAATGAGAACCGCCGCAACGATTTCCATGGTCCCCAGCAGGCGCGCCACCGCGGTGACGCTCAGCACGTCGTAGACCCAGCTCATCAGCGGGCTGTGCTCGATGAGCACCCGGGATTCCATTTTCACGTACTTCCCGAACCCGATCCAGGCCAGCACGACGACCAGGCCGTACCGGCCGACGAGTTGTCCGGTCCGGGTCAGCGACTGCGCCGCACGAGAGGGGCTGGGGGCGGCCACGGCAGATTCGACATCGTCCACAGGGCAGGCACGAGGGACACCCCGCTTTCGTTCAACGGCCGAACGACTACCCGGGGTAGCGATCGCGCAACTGAGCCAGCGTCGCCTCGATGCCGGCGGCGTTGCCTTTGGTCGCTCCGATCAGGTCGTAGTACCGCAACGCGTTCTTGACCGCTCCGGCGTCGTGGTAGTCGAACGTCTCGGTGACGCGGGTGCGGGTCGGCGAGAGCGCCTCGAATTCCCACCGCCACCGGTGGCCCAGCGGGTGGCGCCATTCGACCAGTTCGTTCGGTTTGAGGGCGGTCACCGTGCTGGTGATGCGATACGGCAGGCCGTACATCTTCATATTGGTCGAAAACTTCGACCCCACAGCCATTTCCGGCGGCACTTTGATGTTGTCCCGGACGGTGCCCGACCCGTCCAGTTCGCTGTGCCGGCGGGGATCGGCGGCCATCGCGTACAACTCGGCGGCCGGCGCGGCCACTTCGACCGACCGGCTTACCCGTCGTGGACCCGCGTCGACAACGGTGACGGTCATGTTCTTTCCTTTCGGCTGTCCGGCGGCGTCGACTCGACGCTACGCTCGCCGAGTCGAATTCAGAACACCGGAATCGCCCCGCCTGGCCGGGGGCGCGCTGGGCGCGACGCGGAGCCCACGCCGAGAGGAGCAAACAGTTTATGACTCAATCGATTTCGGGCAAGGTGGCGCTGATCACCGGCGCCGCACGGGGACAGGGCCGCGCCCACGCCGTACGCCTGTCCGCCGAAGGCGCCGACATCATCGCGGTGGATATCGCCGGGCCGTTGCCACCGAGCGTCCCCTACGACTCTCCGACCGCGGATGACCTGGCCGAGACGGCCCGCTTGGTGCAAGCCAACGGCAAACGGGTCATCCCCGCAGCGGTGGACATTTGGGACCTGGACGCGCTCAAAGGCGCCGTCGACCGCGCGGTCGGGGAGCTGGGCCGGCTCGACATCATCGTCGCCAATGCCGGGATCTGCAGCCCCGCGCCCTGGGACCAGATCACCGCGGAGGCGTTCCGCGACACCATCGACACCAACGTGACGGGTACCTGGAACACGGTGATGGCCGGCGCTCGACACATCATCGACGGCGGTCGCGGCGGGTCGATCATCCTCATTGGATCGGCGGCCGGCATCAACATGCAGTCGTTCATGATCCACTACACGGCGAGCAAGCACGCCGTCGTCGGGATGGCGCGCGCGTTCGCCGCCGAGCTCGGCCGGTACAACATCCGCGTCAACAGCCTCAATCCCGGAGCGGTGGCCACACCGATGGGCACCGGGCGCATGCGTGAAGCCCTGCACGCGGCCGCCGACAGCTACCCGCACCTGCGCGGGCTGCACAAGCCGCTGTTGCCCGAGGGCACGGCCCAGCCGGAGGACATCGCAGACGCGGTCGCCTGGCTGGCCTCCGACCAGTCCCGGCTGGTCACGGCCAGCCAGGTTTCGGTCGACATCGGCGTGGGCTACGTCTGAGGCGGCGGGCAAAGCGCATCGCGGATCGCCCAAACCGTTGCCGCTATCGCTCCTGATCGATATGGTCGCCGGTCATGGGCTTATTGCGGTTCCTCTGGCAACGTGTGCTTGCCTTCGACCGGCTCGGTTCGCGCATTCCTCAGCTAATCCAGATCTGGCTGCTGGAGTTCTTCGTCGTGATGCCGTTGACGTTCTTCATCGGAAAGGTCATCGATATCCACGGCGCGCTGGGCGTGCCCGGCACCGGCGAACGGCTCGATGGGACCTTCTGGGGCGCGCTCGTGGTCTCGCTCGTGTTCGGATTCTTCTTCGTCCGCTCCCTCGTCAGGCCCCGCGTGGTGCAGGGGACCTGGACGCCGACGGTTCGCGCCGACGTCGGCCCGGTGACCGTCTACGGCGGCAACACCGCCTGGCGCGTCACGTACCCATACCTGACCAGTCACCCGTCGTACGCGCTGCTCCTGTTGATCACCGCCCCGATCCCGGCGGTGATGC